>JAIOYD010000031.1 GCA_021741285.1 Rickettsiaceae bacterium
ATAATCAAACATTATTCCCTCTAGTAACAATGCTCATGACTATACATTAATTACTATTGCTTGAGAACGAATTAATTAAAGATTTTGATTATTTTGTTTTACAAAGTAATAATTACCTTCATCAGACAACTCTGAATTAAATTTATAGTCTAATTCATTAAAGGTTTTAATCTCCCCAAGGGTATCAATTTTATTTCTAATAATTTGCTCTACTGCTGCGCCTCTTGCACGCTTAGAATTAAAAGCAATATTTTTTATCACTCCGCTGCTGAGCTGTCTAAAATGAATATTGATCATTGGGAATTCTAATAACTTCTTATCAATAGCTGCAGAATATTCATCTGAAGCCAAGTTTATTAAATACTTATTTTTGTGTATTTTAAGTTCATGATTTATTTTTTTCGTAACTTTTTCTTTCCATAATTTATCTAATCCACCCGGCGCATTTTTAGCTAATTTTATTGACATTTCTAGCCTGTATGCACGTATCTTATCGAGTGGTTTTAATAGCCCATAGAAACCAGAAATTATTCGTAAATGATCTTGAGAAAATGTTAATTCTCCAGAAGAAAATGTTTCTTTACCCATTTTAGCATATACGTCACCATTATAAGCCAATATAGCTTGCTTTGTAGGCAAAGATTCGAATAGTTGATACCTAGAGAAATTTAATTTGGCAAGTTCATCACTAATTTCCATGATTTTTTTTATTTCAGATTCAGATAAAGTTTTTAACTCTGTGAGAAGTTTTTTGGTCTCTTCAAGCTCCTCTGGTTCAGTAAAAAAAATGCTTGAATCTACAGGATCAAAATTCATTGATTTTGCCGGAGAAATAATACTAATCACTATTTTTGCTTCTCATCAGATAATTAAATTCTGCACCAATAATGAAAATCATATTTACTATATAAAAAAATACTAACGTAACGATGATACTACCTAGCGACCCATAAATTATGTTTAATTGATTGTAATATACAATGTATTTGGAAAGAAGAAAACCACTTAAAACCCATAAAATAACAGTCAAAAAGGCTCCAGGTACTACTTCAAGAAATCTTAGGTGCGCATTAGGTATAATATAATACAATGAACATACAGCAAAAAATAACGATAGCACAACTACCCCATACCTAGCAAAATTAAGTACAGCTTTATAATCTTCAATAAAACTCATAAACTTAGGTATTTTTTCAAGTCCAATAGGAATAATAACTAAAAGAAGCATAGCAAAGGAAATAACCGAACTAATGATTAAAAATTGTGCAATACTAAGCAGCCTACGCAAGATGTAGTTTGGTGGAGCTGTTATTTCATATACCCTATTTAAAATTGTTCGCAAACACTCTACAAAAGAAGAAGAAGTCCATATAGTTCCTACGATTGCAAGCGTTAATAAACCTTGTGGAGGAGCGGAGATTAACTCATTGATTCTTGTCTTAATTGACTCAGTTGAATGTTCAGGCATATTCTCTAGAACAAGCTCAACAAATTTTTCGCCAAGCTCCGAAGCACCAAGAAAACTAGTAAAAGCTAGAATAAAAATAAAAAATGGAAAAATTGATACCAACACCATAAACGACATATAACCTGAATGCTCGACCCCATCATGGTCGATCATCTTTACTACAGACATGTATAAATTATAAATCACTCTTTTCATCATATGTAATAATTCTTAACTTAATTAGTTCTTTAAAACCGGAAAATTATTGCAGTCCCATATGATGGCTAGCCCCTTATTTGCAGCAGATACTAAAATCATCGTAAATTTTATTTAGAACGCGATCTTGAAGTTCCGGTATGGTTATATAGTTCAACTCATACGACGCTACTTTAAAGGGAAATTTATACTTTTGCAACGGATCTTTTTATATCAATATTTGATGACTTATCTTTATCTGTTTTTTCGGTATCAAACATCGCAAGAACCTCGCCCGACAATGCTCTTATTTCTTCGGCCGCTATAGAGTTTGGCGCACATTCTGTTACGGTTACCCCACTTAAGAAACAACTACTAAAAGCTACTCTGTTACCAAGTGAACAGTTAAATAACTCACCTGGTATTTTGGCAATTATTTCTTTTGTAAGTTTTGATTGTGGATTGTACCTATTCAATAAAATTTTTGCTGGTATTTTTTCGCTTTGAGCAAACTCAGTTGTAGAGCTCGTTGCCCACAAATCAGTAGGACTTGGTTGCATAGGTATTATAATAAGATTAGATGCGCGAATAGCGGTCTTAGATTCAGTCTCCGTATGTGGCGGCGCATCAATAACCACATAATCAACATTGCCTCGCAAATTGCTTATAGCGCTCTCCACTCGCCAACCTGCACTAGTTACAAAATTCAATCCCGTATACCCAATACCAAATTTCTTTTCTCGCAAACTATGCCAATTTGTTAGGCTTCCTTGCGGATCAATATCAATAATAGCAACCCTTTTTCCTGTTTGGGCTAAAGACACGGCCAAGTGCGCAGCGATAGTAGTTTTATCAGCCCCACCTTTTTGCTGAGCTATTGTGATTACTTTCATATAGTATGCCATTTTTTAGTTTAATTGAATTAAATATCAACTATGATACAGAGTCAATTAATGAAGTAGTTTGAGGATATTAGTAATTCCCGAATGTGCTACCTAGCCACAAAATAACTAATCAAATAACCTCTAATTCTTGTTGACAGAAATTAATCATGGTTTTAGTATCCTCACACTAAGATACCAGAGGTGCTTTGGGAATAAAACTTACCAAGGCTGAGATTATACTCTTATAACCTGCTCCAGGGTAATGCCTGCGAAGGGAGGTAAAGTTAGAAACTAACTATTCAATTTTAGTACAGAATTGGAGTTTGTAGTAAGTTTCATTAGAACTAGGTAATTGAAGAAAACTAGGCTATAGTCGCAATAATCCTGAATTTAGTCCAGGATTACCTGGAATACCAAACTAAGTTTAGTATGACTTTATTTTAGAAGGATTTTTCTATCAAACCTAGATCAATGTGTTTTACTATAGTTTAGTTTTTAAAGATTGCTTTTAGGAGCATCTTTTTTTCTGACTCTGGTGTTTGTTCATTAGCAAATATTGGAGTTTTTTTTATGAGATACAGCCCACGTAAAAGAGATATTATTATCCTTGTTGGTAATACAGTCGATCATTTCGATACTTCGCTTTATGTTTTTCTGGCCCCTATTATCGCGCCGATATTTTTTCCAAATACTGATAAACTACTTAGTTTAATAATGGCATATGGCATTTTAGCTACCTCAATTATCACAAAACCACTAGGAACATATCTATTCGGAATGATTGCACGGCTAAAAGGACCAGTCGTCGCCCTATCCACCTCCTTAATTGGAGTAGGAGTTTTTACTGTATTCCTAGGATTGCTACCTGGTCATGCCACCATGGGCTGGGTTGCACCGTTGATATTTGTTACTTTTCGCGTTTTAAGAGAAGTATTTGCTGCCGGCGAAACTAGTATTGCAAAGCTATATATTCTAGAAAACAAGATAGGAAAAGAAGCATTTAAGGGTTCTTACTTATATCAAGTATCAACTATGCTAGGTATTATTCTTGCCTCTCTTGCAGCAACTATTGTCCATTATATAGACATAACAGGTTCTTGGAGAATTTGTCATATTCTCGGAGGATTGGCTGCGATAATTGGCTATTTTTTGCGCCAAATAACTTTACCTAAAGAAAATAGAAACCTAAATAGTATATTTAAATTCTATGGCCTTGATGGATTAAGGATTTTGTGGAGTCATAAATTAAATTTACTAAGAATAGCGATCGTTACAGGTTTTTCTCATATGACCTATCTGATTCCATTTGTAACGATGAATCATATGGTGCCAATGGTTACAAATATTGAAGAAAAAACTATGATTGCAGTAAATAGTTTTATGCTTATTTTTGATATGGTATCAATTCCACTTATCGGAAAATTAGTGTCAGGTTATAAACCTAACCACGTAATGCAGATAGCAAGTACGATCCTTGCATTGTCAATCGTGCCATTATGGTATTTTATTGAAGATTCATCAATATATTACGTAACCTTTGTAAGGTTTTGGATAGTAATTTGGGGCGTAGTTTACATGTGCCCATTGAATCTCTGGTGTAAAAACCAGGTAAGAGGTGAGGAAAAATATATGATAGTAGGTATGGGATCAACGTTTGGAGCGAGCACCATTGGTAAACTTACTCCATTTATATGTTTAATTATCGTACATTATACTGAATCATATTTACCTATCGCGCTATATATAATGATAGTGTTTTTATTGGCCGGAATAGTGATAAGGAGTAGTACGTTGCTGCCAGACAATATAGGGACGTAGTATAAAAACTCTATATTTTCATACTAAGAAATATTTTTATAGTAAAAGGGATTAAATCCCAGCTCTTTGAACCTGATATTGTTAAAACAAATGGAGAAAATATGATTTTTTTAGAGAATTTCTTTGGTACATTAGCACTTATTACGTCCATTATTGGGCTTATTCCCCAAATTTATAAATCGGCAAAAACTAGATCAACTTTTGATGTGTCTATGATCATGCTGATTAATTATCTCACCTGTTCTATATGTTGGATCATTTATGGCTTATACCAAGGATCCTCATTTGTAGTATGGAGCAACATAGTGGGCTGTGTTACAAGTTTAATATCGATTATACAAAAATATTATTATGACAAATACAGCATCTTATAAAGCTTTTTTTAAACAAATTGATCTCAAACAATATAAATCCGTTTTATGTTTACACGGAGATCTACCGAAAGCTAGTTTTTTTGGTGAAATAGATTTACCAATTATTGCTGCTGATGGAGCGGCAAATCTTCTTCTTAAAAGGGGCATAATACCAGAGGTAATTATTGGTGACTTAGATAGTATAGATAAAGATCAATTCAAACAATTAAACCTAGTTCACGAGCCAAACCAAGCTTCTTCTGATTTTCAAAAATCTATTCATTATTTAAAAAAAAATAACTTATTACCAAGTATAATATTAGGAATTAATGGGGGTTATATTGATCATATATTAAACAATATCAATATAATGCTTAGTACAAAATCAATATTTTTTGCTGCTCCGATCATAGGTTATGTTATAAAAGGTCAAGAACAACTAGTTTTAAACTTGCCAATAGATACAAAAATCTCTTTAATTGGGGCATCAAACGCAGAGGTTACGACATCTGGCTTTAAATGGGAATTACATAATAATACTTTATCTTTTTGTGGGGTAAATTCTTGTTTTAACCGAACCGCAAGTAATAAAGTTACTATAACAGTAAATAACGGAGCGTTACTAGCTTTGATCTATTTACAGAATATTGATGATGCTGGGAAATTGATCTAGACTTATATTAGCTGGAGTAGTGATAAGAAATTAGATATCATACCTAACCCCGGCTGCTACATGATGCCCCTTTAAAGATCCAAGAGAGAATCTTTTCTGACTTTTTTTGAACTTTCCTATTTGTCTGTAGCTATAAGACAATTCTACACTTAAGGCAGGTGCTAATTCTGTAGAGCCTCCTAAATGTAGAGCGTAAGCAAAGCTCTTACTTTCCTTAGCTTTATCATTGAGAATTCTACCACTTGGCAACGTCAAACTAGTTTTTGCACTAAGCATTGACATACCAACACCAGCACCAGCAAATATTTTGGCTACTTTAACGTCGAATAAATCAACAAAACCATTAAGCATTATAGTGTTAGCTTGTGATTTATATTTCAATGGAAATTTTCTCTGAGTAATACCTTTGTGAACCGGATTTACATAATGGTCAAAAGTCAGATCCGCTCTTACATTATCTATTACATAATAACCTAGGCCTAAACCGAGGAAAATAGAGTTGCTTGACTTCATAGTCGCGCTTCCTGATTTAATATTATCTAGCTTGTTCCAACCAATTTGACCTTTTGCATAGAATTTGGCTTCTTCTGCATATGCACTAGAAGTAAGAGCGGCAATTATTGCAGCAGTAGAGAAAATTGTTTTTAACATAATTCTTCTCTCCTAAGAGGATTTAAAGTCAATCTTGTCGCACTATATATCAAAATATATGTTTGTAAATAGAAAATTTATATAGTGAATGATTTTGAAGGATGCTATTCTGTCAAGAACCTTTATGGAATAAGAAATTATCAGAAAATTAGAGAAATATAACTAATTTATATGAACCAAGAACAAACCGATCAGCCCATATCATCAAAAACCATTCTTGCATTTTTTGCCATGGTTGTCGGAATGTTTATGGCAATATTAGATATCCAAATTGTTGCCAGTTCTCTATCGGTAATTGGTGCTGGATTATCTGCTTCTGGCGATGAACTTTCTTGGATTCAGACTTCATATCTTATTGCTGAAGTAATAATTATTCCAATTACTGGGTTTGCGTCACGCCTTTTATCAACCAGAATTTCTTATTTTATTGCAGCCCTCGGTTTTACTCTGATGAGCTTGCTATGTGCTCTGGCTTGGAATATTGAATCAATGATTATTTTCAGAGCCCTACAGGGATTTTTCGGGGGAGCAATGATTCCAACTGCTTTTGGAGCAATTTTTATCATATTTCCTAAAAGCATGCATACAAAAGTTAGTATGGTAATAGGGCTAGTAGTAACTGTAGCTCCAACAATTGGACCAACGCTAGGGGGTTACATTACGGAGACGATATCTTGGCATTTTATGTTTCTTCTAAATGTTATTCCAGGAATTTTTGTCTGCGTCACCGTTTTTCTATATGTTGACTTTGATAAACCAAATTATAAACTACTAAAGAATTTTGATTTTCTTGGTATATTGTTAATGGCCATTTCTTTGGGTGCAATGCAATATGTTCTAGAAGAAGGAAACAAAAAAGATTGGCTAGATGACGGTCATATTCTACTATTAACAATAATAGTTGTTATAACTTTTATTTGGTTAATCCTTAGAGAAGTGACTTATCAAAACCCAATTATTGACCTTAGTTCGTTTAAAAATAAAAACTTTAGTTTTGGTTGCATTTATTCTTTTATATTAGGTATCGGATTGTATGGTAGCGTCTATTTATTACCACTGTTCTTATTAACGATAGCGGGGTATAACACTCTTCAGATTGGTATTACTATGATCGTTACTGGAGTCTTCCAGTTTGTCTCAGCACCTGTAGCTGGCAAAATGTTTGGTTCCGGCATTGATAAAAGAATAATTCTTGCTATAGGCTTTTCTTTATTTGCTATAGGGTCTTTTGCCAATAGCTTTCTTACCTCAGAGTCTCAATATTGGGAATTATTTATCCCTCAAATGATACGTGGGCTAGCACTGATGTTTTGTTTTATGCCCATAAATGACCTCGCTCTTGGGACAATGAAAAAAGATGAGGTTCAAAACGCTAGCGGTCTATATAATTTAACAAGAAACTTAGGGGGAGCAATTGGGCTAGCGATGATCAACAACTTAATCATCTCAAAGTCAAAAATCTATGCACAAACCATGAAGGATAATATGCCTCTAACTTCTCCAAAGGTACAGGAAAGTCTAGAGTTTTTTACCGGGTCATTAGCAGGGAAAGTAAATGATCCAGAAACCGCGGCCTATCTACTTCTAAGTAATATGGTTGAGCGAGAGGCTTTTGTAATTGCAATTAATAATGTCTTTGTTATCATAGCTATGATATTTTGTATGGGGATGATACTGATCCCTTTTTCTTCAACACCTGAAACAAATGTTACCTCAAATGCACATTAAGCTAGTCTTTTTTCTTATCTTTCTGCTCCTTTGGACTGGTCTAACAGGCTTTGCTATAGAAGGCCAACATTTGATATATCTTTTAACAGCTTCAATTTTTACGCTAATTTTTACTATAAAACTAAAGCTGCTTCCACAAAAAAATGTATTTAGGATTAGCACTATTTTTTACTGCTTATGGTTATTAAAGGAGATAGTTATTTCTGCTTGGGCGGTGTCCATGATCGCATGGCGAAAACACATAATACTATACCCTAGCCTTGAGCCAATAAAAACAATTCAAGATAATGATATTGGAATCGTAGTTTATGCAAATTCTATCACGTTAACTCCTGGGACAGTTACTCTTTCAGTTGAAGGTAAAAATTTGCTAGTGCATTCACTTGATTATGATTTTATGGCTGGACTACAAACAGGGGAAATAGATAAACGTATCAAGCAAATTATCAAATAATATGTTAAATATTTCTGTGTTTTTATTTTTAGGATTTGCCTGCATTGTTATTTGCGGAGCATTTTTACAGCGTGACATGTTTACAAAATTGTTATTTGTAAATACTGGTACAAGTCTAGCTGCACTATTTATATGTTTTCTTGGTTCATTTAAAGTAAATAGTTCTTATATCGACATAGCTTTTATTTATTTTCTTCTAAGCGTTATAGCAACTAGTGCCTACTTAAAATATTTTTTGCAAAAACATAAAATGAATCATTCAGATGAATCCTAGAATTACTATTATCGGTTGCGGCCTTAGTGGCATGATAACGGCACTGTGTTTTGCTGCACGTGATATAAATTCTATTATAATTGAGCGTCAAAATATAGATGATCAATCCTTTTTTAATGATATTAGAACTACTGCCCTTACTGAATCATCAAAGAAATTCTTCGAGGATATTGGTATTTGGAATGAAATAGACCAAATTTCAGGCCCTATAAATGATATCTACGTGGCAGATAACAAAGCCTCCCAGATGTTACATTTTGCTTCTAATGAGTTAAAAAAAAAACAAGTACTAGGATACTTAGTAGAGAATAAAGAGTTCAAAAAATCTCTACTCGCTCATGTGACGGTTAATAAGCATATAAATATTATCGATAATAGTCATTATGAAGTTAAAGAGAATAGCAATAACAAGTGTATTTTGACTTTAAATGAAACTGATCATGAGTTTGATCTTCTTATCGTATGCGATGGAGGGAATTCATTAACAAGGCAAAAATATTTTAGCAGCGAGACAAACAAATCTTATTCTCAGTACGCATTGACTTTTATAGTGCAGCATGAAAACCCTCATGAAGGTACTGCAGTTGAGCATTTTATGCCAACAGGGCCTTTTGCAATACTACCCTTGAAAAATCAACATTTTTCTTCTGTAGTTTGGACTATAAAATCTGATATGAAAAATGCGGTGCTAAATTTACCGAAAGATGAGTTTTCATATATAATACAGCAAAATTTTGGCCAATTTTTAGGAAAAATTACTATAAAAAGTGAAATTGCTTCTTTCCCTTTGAGAGCTTATGGGGCAAACAAATACTATAATAAAAGAATAGCTCTAGTGGCTGACTCGGCTCACATCATTCATCCACTTGCAGGACAAGGCCTAAACCAAGGTATAAAAGATATACAATCCATTGTCAGTAACATTTTGGAATTGGGGATAAATAGTCATTCTCTTGAAACATATCAGAAGGAGCGCAAGAGCGATAATAATGCTATGATTGAAATCACCGACACGATAAACACTGTATTTTCAAATAACTCCCAAATATTCCACTTGGCGCGGCAGTTTGGCTTTAAAGCCATAGAAAAAATTTCTCCATTAAAAAAATTACTCATTAAATATGCTATGGGTCAAAGAAAATGATAAAGCAAGCTTTATCTAGCTTGGTGAATTATATTCTTCCAAATAGATGTAGCACCTGTTCCAGGCTGGTAGGCCAAGAACAAGGGTTGTGCACCTCTTGTTTTGCCAAATTAAATTTTGTTACTTCTCCCTACTGTTCTTGTTGTGGTTTTCCTTTTGAGTTTGCCATAGAAGGACAGAATTTATGTGGACGCTGCGTTGCAAAACCACCGAATTATGATTTAGCCAGGAGCTTATTGAAGTTTGACCTTGAAAGTAGAAGGATAATTCATGCATTCAAATATAATGATAGAACAGAACATTCACAAATGTTTGCTAAATTACTCGTTGCAAGGTACAAAAAGGAAATAGATGGAGTAGATTTAATTGTTGCAGTACCAATGCATAGAATAAAAAGAATATTTCGGCAATATAATCCTGCTCAAATTTTAGCTCAAGACATATCTGATTTGCTTAAAATTCCTATGATTCCCGATGTTCTGATTAAAACCAAATGGACTAAGGCTCAAACAAAATTGACAAAATCCGAACGGAAGAGAAATCTGTCAGGATCACTAGCGTTTAATACGAAACGAATGGTTAAAGGAATGAAAGTGCTTTTAGTGGATGACGTAAGAA
>JAIOYD010000032.1 GCA_021741285.1 Rickettsiaceae bacterium
GCTGGAGGAGTGGAGGAAAGTACTTGAGGCATAGTAGACTCCTTGTAATATTGGGTTACAGGCCAGACATTCCTGGCCATTCATTACAAGATAACATTTTTGGAAGGCAATTTTGCGCAGTTTTTAAAAAGCGACACGATTATCTGCTCATTCCTTTGGCATATAACGATACTATTTTTTGATCTAAACCAGCTATTCTACTTTTGATGGCAAACTAGCATTTAATATGACTATCAATAATATGTTGAAGATTTAATCTAGGTCCTTCCACTGCAATTGGTTGATCATCTTAACGCATAGATTTTTGATCTGAGGTATGTTATTAGCATTTTCGAACTCAATAATAGTTGCTTTAGATATTACTAACAAATCAGAATCATTAATAGCCTGTTTCACGCCATTATAAAAAAACATTCCAGCTATTAGGTAAACCACCAGTTTCATTATATGCTGTAAGCAATGATTGCAACTTTATAGCTAAATCATCTTGTTTTTTTCTATTAATTATAATATCTTTTAATTCATCCATTTCTTGATCTTTCTGTTTGATATATTTTATTAGCATTGTTCATAAATATCAAATGAGCTAATAACATAATTGCTATTACATGCCAATACCACGGCATGTTTGTAAGCCAGCTAAAAGAATCGTGTATTTTTTCTTGGAAACTCATAGGTAGCACTCCAATACAGGTTTGGAAGTGCCCAAGTATTTCAATTGGAATAAGTATCGACCAATACCAATTATGTTGAAAATAGGTTTTAGTCCATAAAGTATAATTTCTTTTACCAATACAAAATAATTCTTGTATTTCTTTGTGAGACATACTATTGGTCTGTTATAATTAATGACCTGAATAATAAAGCCACTAATTACAAAGTCAACCGTAAACTTGATAAGTCCGGAAAACAATTCATCTCATCAGAAATAAAAATAGATAGATGGTCTAATAAAATTTTATCATACACATCATCAATGCTCACCTTGTTAAATCCAAGTGTATTTAAACCACAGGTCAAAGTGGTTCTTCCAACTGATGACACTCCGTTTACGAGAACCACTTTACAGAAACATTTTGACCAAATTCTCCACTCTTGATATAAAAAACCCGTTAATTTTTCAATCGAGTTGTTTTGCAGATAAAAACCTTTCATATCACTTTATTTTATAATCCTACATCATGACACAATCAAAACAATGATAACTATTATCATCTCCCGATCCTATAGTTTTAACTAAAGCCTCTTCTTCTTTCCAAATTATATCATTAACATAATCAATATCAAAATCTTTTCTAGATACAAGCTCTTGTAATTCCTCTCCTAATTTTAAAAGTTTTTCACAACAAGAACTCCTATCATATACCTTTGTATACATAGTCTTTCTAACAAACTTTTCTAAATTACCAACATATAATATATTTGTTTCTTCACTATCACCTAAGTTTAATGACTTATAATATTCAATTAAACTTGTTAAATTTTTATATTTTTCTATAAGAGAATGTTCCGTGTATTTTGTTTTCATAGCAATATAGCCCCTTTTCTACAGTTATTCCAGCAAGTCATAATGACTCTATTCATAGATAGTAACATGAACTTAAGTTATTGAACAACTCATTTACTGATATATCAATAATTTAATAATTACTATTGCTAAGAAGCAATATTGAGATATAAAATCCATAAAAATTAAATGACATATGTTATCATAAATAATAAATTTTACAAAAGGTGTCAACTAGAAATTGATAAAACCTCCAACCTGCATTTGCCATAATTTATAGAATACCCCATTTTTGTTATCAAGAAGAGTTTTTAGATCTCCATCTTCTACTATTTGTCCATTATCAAAAACTAATATTCTATCCATATTCTTTAGTGTTGATAATCTATGAGCGATTACTATTGTTGTTTTATTTTTCATTAAATTATAAAGACTTTGCTGAATATAATTTTCTGTCAATGAATCAAGAGAAGATGTTGCTTCGTCAAACAATAAAATTGAAGAGTTCTTCAAAAAGGCTCTAGCTATTGCAAGCCTCTGTCTCTGTCCACCAGATAACTTAACTCCACGCTCACCAATCAGTGATTCATAGCCTTCAGCTAATTCACAAATAAATTCATGGCATTTAGCCTTTTTTGCTGCGCTGATAACCTCTTTATCGGTAGCATTTGGTTTAGCAAATCGTATGTTCTCCATAATAGTTCTATGAAACATATCTGGATCCTGTGGAATTACTGTTAATTGATTTATTAAAGAATTTATAGTCACCTTTTTTATATCCTGATTATCGATCAATATGGAACCAGATTGGACTTCTATTAATCGTAATATCAACTTGATAAATGTTGATTTTCCTCCTCCAGAATAGCCAATCAGACCTACCTTTTCTCCTGGATACAATATTATACTTAAATTGTTAAATAAACCTTTTTGATTCTCGTAATTAAAATTTACATTTTTAAATTCAATCAATCCTGATACAACATTCATTGTTTTTGCATCTGGTAAATCTACTATTTCATGAGCTTCTTGCATAAGACTTAATGCCTGCTTGCATATACCATTCATTTTTGCAAATTGTTGAATTTGCTGACCGATATTATAAATACTCATTAATATTGAAATTGATAAAGTTAGTACTAAAGCAAAGTCTCCTATCGTTACCCAACCCTGTAAACGACCATAAATAAGAGTTGTTAACATGAAAAATGTTAATATAGTTATGCCAATCCCTTGAATAAAACTTATTTTTAAATTTTGCCAATGCAGTTTGTAATCAGCATTAACAGCATTCTCTAAGCTATTATTAATCCGTGCTATCTCATAGCCATTAGCTGAAAATAATTTGACACTTGTGATATTTGAAATCGAATCTGAAATTCTTCCACTAACTTTTATATTAGATTCTGATAAATCTTTGGAGTAGTTTTCTAATTTTTTTGAAGCAATATATGACAAGTACACAAAGAAAATAGCCCATACTATTAAAATAATAGCAAACATATAATGTACTACTATCAAGAGCGTAAAACTAGAGGTAATCAATGCGCATATTATTGGAAAAAATGATTCATTTACTATACGAATCATTAATTCTACATTGGTTGCCATGTCAAATATCTTTTTTGTTAAACTACCAGAAAAACTATTCTGAAAAAATGAATCTGAATGCTTAATTAAATATGAATACATATCTTTTGTAATATCAGTTTTTAATCTAGGATATAATCGTAAACTGGTATAATCATATATTCTAAAATTTAAGTTCAATATTAATGACATTGAAATATACAGAATCACTGGTAATAAGAGAGCAGAAAATAAATCATTACTATCAGTAGAAAACTGGTTCATTACGTCAATAATTATTTTTAATAAATATGGACTTAATGATATTTCTACAGACCAAATAATCGATACAAGTACAAAGAAGAATAAATATAGTTTTTTCTTCTTTAAATAACCCCAGATAAATTTTGTTAACGTAATTTGTAAGAGCGATTTTTTATCTTTTGTCCCCATAGCAATTCTTTATGTTATTTATACTAACTACTCGGCCTCAAACAACTAAGCTTCAAAACAGATTTAGTTAGCTCGCTGCTTTTTCCATTTTATCCATTGTGTTCAGCTGATTTGCGCATACTCGCGGATCATCAGTTCCTTAAAAAACTTTGCATCTATAGCTTACCAACCCAAAAATATTTATGCTTGATTTGAGAATAAAGTAAAAAAATCTTTTGCGTATATATGACCTTGATTATTTGTATAATATCCAAAGGTGAACTTTTTGCTCAGACTTTACAATCATATGAACATGATTTGGCAATATTTCGAGTTCTATTATTTCTATATGATATTATAAATTGTTACACCTTAATTCCATAACAAGATTTATATATAGGATCACAAGATTCCCACTGGAGGATTCTAAAGTTATTAGCATTTTCTTGTTCTTTTGCACTAAGAACATAAAAACAAGAACTAAATTTTAAAAACATATATTTATTAAAATCAACTCACCAATATTCTTTCTATCTGATCGCTATATAACTTTCTTATCATATATTATGTATTATGTCACTCGTTTCCTTGATTTAAAGGTAAAGCAGCTAACCTCGCTAAAATTCTACCATCACTTATAATTTCAGTGCCAATAATAAAATCTGAATCATCTGAGGCAAGATACAATATAACAGTTGCTACATCAATTACTTTCCCCTGCGTTTTAATAGTATTACAGCGTATATTATAATTCTTTTTAGCTCAGTTAAAGTGTACTGACTTCGTATAATTTTATTGCAGTTTTACTAGAAGCTTATGCCGCTAAACTTGAAACTGCAACTATACCAGAGCAAGATGCAACATTTACTATAGCACTATTCCCTACACTTTCCTTCATAAAACTAATTCTATATTTACATCCTAAAAATACACTATCTAAATTAGTTTTATGAATGCTACACCATGAATGACATATGCCCTGGATTCTGGGCAACAAAATTGTTCACAAGACCATTTATTATTTACTACAATATCTAATGTATAAAATTTCTTTTTTGCTGCATTATAGTTCCTGCTATTTTTTACCAATTTTTTTCTATACTAACATCAAATAATAATGAATAGGCTCCTATTTCCTCAAAAGCATCATAAAGTTTTTTTATCTATATCAACATAATTACCTTAATTCCTTTGGTTATAAATAGCTCTGCCGTAGCTCTCCTATACACCTCCTGTAATTAATGCAATCTTAACTATCTAATTTAGTCATATACATGGATACTAAACACTTTTACCTAATCATTTGTGATTAACAGAACATTTATGAATATTTTAACTTAAATTCTCTCAATTTAAATTTATTAATTAAAACCCATTTGCTCTCTAAGGCTTTTTGGTCTCATATCAGTCCATACCTCTTTTACATATTTTAAAACTTCTTCTTTGCTTCCTTTAGGCCCAACTTGCTTCCAACCCAGTGGTATTTCTTTCCATGCAAACCATATCGAATATTGTTCTTCTTCATTAATTAAACATATATATTCTTCGTTATCTTCTGACATACTAAAACTCCTCTATTTATTAATTTACAATGTTAGTTTGTGGCTTTATTATCACTATTCACTGATTCTTTTTCAACAACCTGTAAGCACCCTTCTCCTTTCCTTGTTGCAAGGTCAATATCAGCTATACACCTAACACCATTGTAATTCAAATTTGTAGTACCTTCAATATGAAGTAATCCTTCTCCTTTGTTAAAATCTAACTCTTTTAAATTGGTATTATTTAAGTCAACATTAATACCTAATTCAGTGCCACCTCTAGTTTGTGTAAATTTAATGTGAATATAGCCATCTTCAATTCTTTGCTTTATTTCTTCATAGGACTCATCCCTATGTCCTATTACAACTTCATGTTTACCTTCACTTAATCTTTGCACTAACTCATTGATCATAATTACCTCAGCTTATTGTTAATTTCATATTTAATTATAGTCATAAAAATATTTTATAAATGTAAATTTAACCTGTAATATTTTTATTTATGTAGTCAATCTTTTTACTCCTTCTTCTATTAAGCTCTTAGCCTTTTTTATATCTTCCCAACCTAAAATCTTTACCCATTTACCTTTTTCAAGATCTTTATAGTGTTCAAAAAAGTGCTTTATTCTAAGTTTCACATCATTATTAACATCGTTAATATCTTTGACATTACTAAAACTAATATCAACTTTATCAATAGGTACAGCAATAATTTTCTCATCCACCCCTGATTCATCTTCAATCATTAAAACCCCTACAGGTCTACATTTCATTACAGCTCCAGGTATAACAGGATAGTTTGATAGTACCAAAACATCAACTGGATCACCATCACCTGATAAAGTGTGTGGAATAAAACCATAATTACAAGGATAAAACATTGCAACTTGTATAAATCTATCAACAAATATGGCTCCTGATTCCTTGTCAATTTCATATTTAACTGGATTATCATTCATTGGTATTTCAATAACTACATTTATTTCATCTGGTAAATTACCAGCAATAATTTTATCTATTTGCATATCTATTTATTTTTTCTATTTCTTATTCTTAGCTTGTCTTTTTGTTGTTTTTCTGGAACTACGTTTAATAATATTACTTTTTCTAAAATATCATCAAAACGTTTTGCAAAATCTACAGTATCATGAACAGCTTCCCCTTCAATAATACAGGCCTGATCAAATATTAATTTGATCAGATTCTCATTATCATTAATACTATTATTATTTTCAAGCTTCAAGTCTTTTAAATCATTATTAATCTTTTTAATAATTTTATGTTTAGGATTTAGCTCAAGTATCTTCGTTGAACCAGCAAATGACTTTTTATGTTCAGCCAACAACCTTTCCATTTGAAAATCCATAGCATTATCAGCCACAGTAAGGCACGCTAAACTCGTAGTTAGTTTTTTAGAAATCTTCACATCTTTAACTAAATTACCAAGTACTTGCTTAAAGCACTCAAGTAATTTACTATATTTATCATCGTCTTTTTCAATCTTTTTTTCTTTTACATTCTTAGTTTCTTCACTATTAGCTTTTTTATCAGCTGAATTTTCTAAATCTATATTACTTTTAGTAACTGATTTTATTTCATAATCCTTATATTTACTATTAGTATTTACCCAAAAATTATCAACTGCATCAGTAAAAAGTAATACATCTATGCCTTTGTTTAAAAAACCTTCAATCTGTGGACTAGTTAGTAGTTTTTTAGAATCTTCACCGCTTAAATAGTATATAGTCTTCTGATCTTCTTTGCAGTTATTGATATATTCATCAAAACTAATCATCTTATTATGAATACTACTTCTAAACATACATACTTCAAGCAACTTTTCAGGCTCAGTAGTTGCTTCACATAAGCCTTCTTTTAAAGCGGCACCAAAATTAGTCCAAAACTTTAAGTATTCTTCTATGGCATCATCTTTTTTCTTTTTTAACTTACTTAAAACTCTTTTAGTTATTGATGCTTTAATTTTTTCTAAGGTAACATTATGTTGTAAAGTTTCTCTACTTATATTAAGTGGTAGATCTTCTGAATCTACTATCCCACATATAAATCTTAGATAATGAGGTATTAAATCAATATTTTCATCAGAAATGAATACTCGTTTTATATATAACTTAACTCGTCTTTTACGCTCTTGGCTAAAGAGATCAAAAGTCTTAGTTGAAGGAATGAATAACAGATTAGTAAACTCTATTGCTCCTTCATTTTTGTTATGCATGATTAGCCATGGTTCATCCATTGAGTATGATAGGCTTTTATAAAATTCTTGGTATTGTTCTTGAGTAACTTCAGATTTTGCTCTAGTCCACAAAGCCGATGAAGAATTCAATTGTATTTCATTAGCACTAGCATCAATAAAATATATAGGTATCGCTATATGATCAGAATAAGTCTTTACAATATGTTTTAATCTAAAATGATCTAGGTAATTATCTTCTTTTTCTTTCACATGCACTACTACTTCAGTTCCACGAGTGAATTCTCTTTCCGTATCTGATATTGTATATTCTCCAAGACCATCAGAATGCCAAATATAGCTCTTTTCTTCTCCAGCTTTCCTAGAAGTAACGGTAATGTAATCTGCTACCATAAAAGCAGAATAGAAACCCACACCAAACTTTCCTATTAACATATTATCTTTTTTAGCATCACCAGAGAGTTGATTAACAAAGTTCTGGGTACCAGATTTAGCTATGGTGCCAAGATTCTCTATTAAATCTTCTCTATTCATCCCAATTCCATTATCTTGGATAATAATATTCCTATTATCTTTATCTACTTTCACAGTGATTTTAAAATTTGTATCATCCTTAAGAAGATTAGGATTAGTTTGTGATAAATATCGCAATTTATCACAAGCATCAGAAGCATTTGAGATTAGCTCCCGCATAAAGATCTCTTTATTTGTATAAAGAGAATGAACCATTAGATGTAGAATTTTGTCAACTTCAGTACTAAATGCCTTTTTTTCTTCAGTCATACTTAAACCTTGTATATAAATATTTTTTATTTTGAATATTTTCGTTTTATATAAAGAAACTATATTATATAAGGGTGATTTTATAATTTAAAAGTAACTTATGGAGAATTTTTTAAATCTAAGCCATCGCAACTGTAACTTTTCTTTCCCCTTTGTAAGTCTCCCTTGCATGTGCAGTTAGAATATTATCAAGCATCATAATGTCTCCTTTTTGCCACTGAAACTTTATTTTTTCTTGATTATAAACTTCACGAATATGATTTAATACTTCAATTTCAATAGGTTGTCCATCTCCATAAAATGTATTGCGTGGCAGATTTTCTTCTCCTAACTCCTTTGTTAACGAAATACGATCATTTTCTTCTAATACCATATATATATTTGTTTGTAAAGCAATAACTAATAATCCTTCAGTTTCAGGTTTAACAAATTCACACTTAACCTTGATATCAAAAAGTAACATATAGCCCATCTTATTGTCTTTTTTAGACATTAAACTCAAGCTAACATAAGTTATTAATTAGAGTCAACTTTATTCCCAAGAATCCTATATATTATCTAGAAGATATTAATCCAAATTGACTTAATAACTACCAGTATCTACATATTATTTTACTCTATATTTTAATAATAATGTGGTATAAAATAATGCTAAAATTAATTAGCAGTTGATATTTATTTTGTACTCACTATAAAAATAGTATTGGAATATTTTTTATAATACTAGTTTAGTAGATCAGGTTGTTAAATCACTTGTACATAATGTACAAAATCAAGAGTACCTAAATTTAATAAGTAGAGTTAGTAAGATATATGATAAGACATAATGATTGGTTTATACCATTTAAACAAGAAAAGAATGCTTATATTAGGCTATTTTGCTTTCATTATGGCGGAGGTAGTGCCTCTATATTCAGGCGATGGTCTAAAGATTTAATAGATGATACTGAATTAGTAGCTATTCAATTACCTGGACGTGAAGAACGGTTCAATGAACCTTTATTAAATAATGTGTCTCAAGTTGTTGATCAATTATGTTTAAATTTTAATAATTATGGAGATAAGCCATTTATTCTCTTTGGACACAGTATCGGTGCGTTGATAGCTTTTGAATTTGTACGTGCATTACGAATAAAAGGATTACCCCAACCGAAACATTTAATAGTTTCTGGTACTAAAGCACCTCAAGTACCTCTTAAAAAACAACCTATTCATGATCTACCCAATGCAAAATTTATTGAAGAGCTTAAAAAATATAATGGAATACCTGATTATATAATTGACGATGAAGAACTTATGTCCATATTCATACCAACAATACGTTCTGATTTTTCTATATCTGAAACTTATAAATATACTAATGAAGAACCACTTATTTGTCCCATCACAGCTTTAGGAGGATTAAATGATGATACATTTAATCTTGATGACCTACTTAAATGGAAAAAACAAACCACTAGTTCTTTTAAATCTCACTTTTTAACTGGTGACCATTTTTTTATTAACACCTCTTATGAAGAAGTTATTAAAATAGTAAACCAGGCTTTATATAATGAAATTACAAAGTTTATTAGAATAAATTAATACCTAGATTAGTCCCAATGTATGCTCACTTTCGCTACAAGCTATATAATTCTGCGTTTCAACTGTCTGAGTATGAAATATATTTACTTAAAAGAATAGCTTCGCTTCTTATGATCACTTTAATACATATATGTAATAAACTATACAAATAAGTTTAAATTCTGCAATTCCACCTTTCGATAATAGCAGGTTTAGATAGGTTCTAATAATTTTTAAAAGAGGGATATTGCCATACAAGTTAAGTAATATAAAAATTAAAGTTGCTCTTTTAACACAACTGTTTTTATATCTTTTTTAAGATAAATAAATACTGGTAATCAACCAATTTATTGTTTTATTATGTAGCACTTGAATACATAAATTAAAATATACAACTAAAAACCTAAATCATATGATAACATCCCATTTTATAGAACTAGGCATGGCTTATTTATTAGCAGCTATGATGCCTGGGCCTTCTGTTACATTAATTATTAAAAATGGAATATTATATTCTCGTGCAG
>JAIOYD010000033.1 GCA_021741285.1 Rickettsiaceae bacterium
TACTCCAAAACGTTTTGATATTGATGCAAAACTCATCTTTTCTTTTTCTTTGATAGCCAGTACTTTCTTTCTAAAATCTATTGAATATGTCATGACAATTATTTTTAATTACCCCCATTTATTATAACCGTTTTATAGGGGTTTGGCTATATTAGAAATCAACATTTAAAGGAGATACAAAAACATGGGAGAATGCACTGGCAAAAAGAAAATCAATATGGACGTAGAAATATTAGTGAATTATCGATTCAGCGCAGAAAAAGAATACTCGGTAATCAGTTGCATGCAAGAGAATTTACTAGGCAAAAAGTGGAGGCTATGATTGGCTCTGGAATTCTCAATAAAATGACTTCATTAGGGATGCCTCAAAGCTATCGTTACGCCTAAATTTTGAAAAAATAGGGAAAGAGGGTGTTAAAGAAACAAAGCCCGTTTCCCCTTGAAACAGAAGACACTAGAGCGTAATGTCTTGATTATTAAAAACTCGCAATGAGTTGTTCTTTAGATTAAAACCCTTGTATAGGCTTTGTCCACTAAAGTATAGCCACCTCAGGATTTGTTACACCACCTGATCAAATTCACAGTTCTTGCATTCTCCAGATAGTTCCAAGTACATTTTTGTTATAATAAAATTATTATTAGATTTTATTTGTTGCATTATTTGTTTAGTATCATTACTACAAATTTCATTAATCTTACCGCACTTATTACACAGAAAAAAATAACATTCATTGTGCTCAAGTGGATGAAGACAAGCAAAAAATGCGTTGATACTATCTAGTTTATGAATAAAAGCATGTTGTAACAAAAAATCTAAAGTTCGATATACTGTGATAGGTTTTGCTGAGAACTTTTTCTGTCTCAGTTGATCTAAAATGTCATAAGCTTTCACAGGCTTACGGGCTGTAATAATAATTTCTAATACATTACTTCGTAATGCAGTGAAGCGCAAATTCTTTTGAAGACAAATCGATTGTATATTTTGAATTTTCTCTATAGACACTTTAAATAAACCAATGAATTAGGCAAGAGATATACTATATTACATGGTGTTTTATAAATTGTCATTGTATTATATATATGTTATGTTATAACATTGCGTTATTATAATACACGGAGATATAAAAATGAAACACTATTCATACACCATGATAATATTATTATTGAGCAAAATATCTTTTGCTTCCGCAGCTAATTCTTGCGATGGGCACGATCATCACCACACTTCTAAGCATTTGCATATAGAAGAAAATAAAGATTCCTCAAATAGTATCCACGGTCATTTTCACACTATGACCCACTTTGATAGAGTTAAACAATCTAATGCAAGTAAAGAGTATAACGAACTTTATACACATTCTCATCTTGAAGCCGATCTAGAGTTGGGTAAAAACCTTTCTGTTGTAACAAATATTACTTTAGAAGGGCATCCTGCGGATAATCATGGCGGTTGTTCTCATAGTCACAAAAATGCCGGTTGTTCTCATAGTCACAAAAATGTAAATACACAAAATAAGTATTTACATAGACACCAGATGCAAATTGAAGAACTGAAATTGGTTTTTAAGAAAAGGTTTTTTTCCATATATGCAGGTAAATTTAATCCTGTCGTGGGTTTTGATTATCATAAATTTCCTGGAATTTACACATACCAATCAATAGAATCATACTCTATAAAAGAAAAAGTTGGATTAGGGGGGGTAATAAATTATGAGCACGGTTCATATATGTCACAGCTTGACACGAGCATCTTTTCTGCTGATACTAGTATTTTAAGCGAATCGATCTTAAATAGTAAAGGGCGTAATAAAAAATCTTATGGAGGGGTCGGCAATACGAAGAATATCTCGTCTTTTTCTGCTGCAGTAAGTGGATTCAGCTTGAATACTGAGGGTTTTTATTACCGTATCGGCTTTGCTAAACAAGCCAAAAGTTTATCAGAGCAATATGATGAGACGAGATTATCCAAATCACTTGGGTATAATTACAAAATTTCTGATAGTACGACAGTCATTATAGCTGGAGAGCAAATGACTGTGTTTCATAGCAATGGTAGGGCATCTAATAATTATACATATAATACACTGGCGCTTGGGCTGGATTATAGGAAGTGGAACTTTTCTACAGGTTATACCTCAAAACAAAATCAAAACGAAATCAAAACGAAATCACTGAATCTTTCTACTGGATATAAATTCAGTAACGCTATAAAAATTGATATTGGATACAAACACGATACCAAATATAAAAAATTCAGTGATCGCCTTGGGCTGTTAGTAAGTTATAGTCATGAGTTGTAGGTTCCGTCCACTTGATTATAATGATACCCAAAAACTGGACTGTTAAAATTGTAAAATTGAAAATTCAAGGACTAATGGAAGCGGGGAGCTTAAATATTTTATTGAATTATATGATATTTTCGAATCAAATCTTGGGCTGCAACTATTGAAGCAAAACTCTATAAGTAATTGAAAATACTATAACTAAGTAGAACAAAACCTATTTAAAATGGCTATGTTTCAAGTGGAAAAAGAAATAGAAGGAATATTTTGGGTATTAAAAGACCAACAAAAACCAGTGTTCCCAGTTAATGGTAATGATTTGTTATCTCTTGGTATTAGTAGTGTTATGGTAGGGAAAGAACTTACCTATATAAAAAGAAAATGGATTGCAAGTGACTTTACCTTAACAAAACAGGATTTAATTAATATAGCAAAAAAAAATGAAAAATAAAGTCACTCTATTGTTGGTTTGTTTGACAATGATTCTTACTAATCAACGCGCATATTCCAAACCTAATATTTTAGTTACTATTACTCCGATAGCTAGTCTTATAGCTATGTTAACAAAAGATAAGGCGGATATTATAATTTTAGATACATCTGGAGGTTGCCCACATCATCATAGTGCTAAACCAAGTGATAAATCTTTAATAGATAATTCTGAAATGGTTATTTATATCGATGATCAATTTGATAATTTAGTTTCTTCGATGATTGTTAATTATAATGGCAAAAAAGTAAAAATTAGTGATTTTTCTTCTATCGATTTTAAAGGTATAGATGGCGAGATTAATTGGCATTTTTGGCTCGATTTGAATAATGTTAAGGTCCTTCATAACGCTATTGCCAAGAATATTATTCAAACTTTTCCTGAAATAAAAAATGAAGTAACAAAAAATCTGGAAGCAGCTCTTGTGATAATTGACAATCTTGATAAATGGAAACAATCTCAACTTGTAGACCTTGCTCCAGTTGTTTTGCTTAGTGACAGCTTAGAACATTTTTTTAAATCAATAAATAATTCTCAGATAAGAATTTTTCAAACATCAAATGCTAGTCTAAAAGATATACAAAAATTAGATGATGTTTTGAGTTCTGACTCCATAAAATGTATAGTTTTAGATATTAATCAAAATGGTCAATCATATTCAAAATATAATAAACTAATAATTCAGCTTGATAGTGAAAACTGGAGTTTGGTAGATAAAATAAATGTAAGTGGAGATTTATTTGTTGATCAATATTCTAAAATGATTGGCCAAGTAAAATCTTGTAAATAGTAATTTGTGTTTTAAATGTCAAAATAAAAATTGGCATTTTTTAAGGGTTTTTGATTTTCTTGAATAAATCAGCAATCTGCGTTACTATCAATAATTGGATAAATTATACGTATATACAATTAATGATTCGCAAAATTAAGAGTTTGGTAGATAAGATTTTTAATAAAAAAGATGTCCTTGATTCTTTGAAATTACTTGCCGAATAGGCCTTGTTTCTTTAGCCCCCTATGATACACAAATTGAATTTTAGCACAACAAATGATAAAGATAGTGTTTTATCAAAATACTGTTGTGGCATGCCATATAAATATCCTGAAGACAAAGGGTGGAAAATACCTAAGCAGAAATACAAATTGACCAATTGGTCAGAGTATAACAAGGCATTAAAAGATCGTGGAAGGATAGATTTCTGGCTAGATAAGGAGGCGGAAGTGTAATTACAAAGTGATTGATTATTATTAAAAGCGTGCTAAAATGAGAATGCATAAAATTAAGTTAATGAGATTCTATCATGGATACTTATACGATACAATTGGAAATCAAGTCGTTGGTAACAAAAGAAGTCAAGAAGATAACTATTGAAACAGGACAGGTAAAAGCTGTAGAAAGCTTATTAGATCTAGGGATGAGACACGAAGAGCAAATAAGAATTTTGGTTAGTTCTATAAATGATACTCCTCGCAGCAGAGCTACGAGGTATCTAAAAAAGTTTCAACTGCTTTTGTTGGAAGGCTTTATAAGAAGGTTTGCCTGAACCTTGATTTTTAACATAGTTCCTTAGCTTCTTTTCGTCTCCATGCTTACCCACTGTACTCATGAAATAACCTTTCGTCCAAAACTCACTACCCCATAACTTCTCTTTAAGACTTGGGAATTGTTCAAACATTTTTTTAGCTGTAATACTTTTGACTATTTGCGCTACCTTTGTCGGGCTATACATTGGCACTGATTGTAGTAAAAAATGTACATGATCGTCATCCGTACCTATTTCTAAAAACCTGATTTCGTAACGATCCTCAATGGCTTCACAAATTTTACATAAATATTCGTCTAATTCTTGATTGAATATTACTCTACTGTATTTTGCTGGAGTTACCAAGTGATATATTAGTACCGTGACATTATGACTCTTGTGAATATAACTGCTTTCTTCCATTTCTACAGTATATCACGAAGCAGAGCTTCGGGGAATTAAACCCGAAACAGATTAATTTTTCCTATTTTTGTTAATATTGATAATCCTGTTATGGAGTCTTGCGGTATGGCTATAGAAAAATTCGAAAGTGAAGCTATTGGTCTCTGGGGTGCGTGTCGTGAAATACATGAAGATATGTGAACCTCCACGGGTGTAAACCCGTGGTATCTAGTCGGCTTAACAGCCAAGTACAAGCTGTGCTTGCCCTTTATCTTACAACAAAAGATTCAGGGTTTACTACGTCCCCAAGCTTACGCATGGGGTTTTGCGTTTGCAATATAAATAATTAAGTATACTAGTTTCAGGTACTAAAAAATCTCAGAGCGTGTCCGAAAAGTTAGATATCCGAATAATGGCTTAAATTATGCTGTACGAGAAACCTTTAAAATTTTATTCTCGTACAGCATAGCAAAGCGGCGTATTTTCCGTATATGTTTAACTCTCTTTTGCGCCTAATTTCTATCGCCACCCTACCCTGCTCACAAACACTGGTTTTCCGGATATTTAAATTAAATCATTAATAATTTTATCTATTTCTTGGCATAAAATTTCTCTGACTATTTTTTGTTGGCTTTTATTAGTCCTATCTGAAATATATTTAATTTTTAATATATATTCTTCAGATAACTTAGCTGTAAAAACTTTCTGCAAATCTTTCCTTACTAAAGGATCTAACCAAGGCAAATTATTTTCTATTTTATTATTTTCAGAAGCTTTTCTTTTTTCTGCGCCTAATATAAATTCTTCTACAGGTTGTTTACTTGGTGGATGAGAGGTGATTTTATTTACTTGCATTAAACACCTCATTATATAGCATTGTAATTTCTGATACCGCTTTAGGATCTTGTTTGTCTAACTCTATAATTGCTAAACCACCCTTGGCTGCTTTACGATAACAAATTCTTTCTTTTAAAATCAAGGCCGATAAAGTCAAGTATTCAAAATCTGTTAATACCGATCTAGCTTCGCCAACTTCGTTTACTATGGGATTAGTAGTAGCTCGATTTATTAATACATAGGGATTTAAATCTGGATTAAAGCCTTTAGCTTGAGATACAAGATCATTAATTATACTTAAAGTCCAAATATCAAACTGCGAAGCTTGAACAGGAACGTACATAAGATCAGCTATAGTCATTGCAGATCTTAATTCTACGCTATCCCTCCCTCCTGCATCTATTATTATATCTTCATACCTTTTTTTAAAATCTCTGATATCCGAAGCTAAGTTACTTCCAAATTTTTGTACATTGGGAACTCGCGTTTTTACGTTATGCATATCTCTAATGTCCGACCAAGCACTGGCACTACCCTGTTTATCCGTATCAATTAGTAAAATATCATGCCCTTTTATAGCCCGCATTGCCGCTAAATTAGTAGCTATAGTAGTTTTACCTGTACCGCCTTTTTCTCCACCTATCAAGACTATCATTTATACTTACTTCTATTATATTAATACATGGCACTATACATGTAATGTAATGTTATGTAAACATCTTTTATAACATTACATGTGTAGCGTTGTTATTACATGTAATGTAATGTTATGTAATACAGTTACATAACAAGTGATAATATATAATAACATAACATGTTATTATATATTATCACTTGTGCTCGTTCTCCGCGTCAAGTATAGTATTTGCTGTCAACTTACCTAGTAAACACTTAAATAACTTTCAACAATTATAGGTATAAAACTGATAATGATAACGGGATTTCAATTAAGAGCAGCGAAGTCAGTGCTTGGTCTAACCGCAAAAGAAATAGCAGAAGAAGTTGGTATTCATCCAGCTACTATAATACGTTTATGTAGTACAAAGAATATGGCATACCTACCTTGTAACAGTAAAAATATAGTATCGTTAATTGCTTTTTTTAAAGTACAAAATATAAGTTTTAATAATGACAGTATAATAAATAGTGTTACTATGAATCTCAGTCTTAGTACGGTTCATACAGAAAATAAAATGACTAGATTCCAACTAAAGGCGGCTAGAATTGCTACATATTTAACACAAGAAGGTTTAAGTTCTTATCTAAAAATATCTTCATCTACTCTCAGTTTATTAGAAAATTTACAAAATAATGAATATATAGAAACTTCCAAGATAGATACCTATGCATTAAAAAGATTTTTTAAACATATAGGTGTTATTTTCCCTAATGATCTATCAGTGGCATTAACAAAAGATCCAGCTTTTGTGGCTAAAAAAAGCTAAAATACTAGTTGACGCCAAAAACAATAAATTATATGTTGTAATACATAGTTATTTAAGAGACTTACTAATAAGCTGGAGACTAATAATTTGGATAAAATATAAAAAGGTGCTAAGAACGCAGAGGACTTAACACCTTATTACACAGTTAGTTTCATAAAATAAGATAATCTTGCCCAGATACCTCTTATATGTTTGTAATATACACTGTTTAGTACAAAAAGTCAAGTATTCTTTGTTTTTTAGCTCCATAAAAGGAGTAAAAAATGCAAAATTTATCATTATTTGAGAGTAATTCTCAACCATTTATCATAGATAATCACTTATCTTTCAACTTTAACGATTACACAACGCTCAACCTCGCTACGTTTCATTCTCTAACAGAGACCAAATCATATACTCCCATCACCGGCTGTGTTCTTGAACATGTCCTTACAACTACAAACCTTACTTCTTGCGAGAAACTCTATTACTTAATAGCCGATAGCTTATCTATCATCAGCAAAAATAAAGGTTACGGTAGGTATTGCGCCCTGCCGAGCGAGGACTGGGCTGAATATCTTGGATGTTCTCGTTCTTTAGTTTTTACTATGCAGCGTAGCTTAGTAAAGAAAGGTTATTTTATTATAAACAAAGATTTTGATGAAATAGGTAGAAATAACAGAAACCTTATTACTCCAACTCTTCCTACTTCCGTATTCAATCATTTAAACGAGAAGTTTTTGGATAGGGCAGGGGATCATACTCCTTATAATCGGTTCGTTGAGTGTAAACGGTCTTATTTAGATAGAACCAAGCTATTTATTAAACTTAATTATGACCTCCTTAAGATCATTAGTTCTAATGAATATCCAAACTCTAGGCAAAAAGTTATGTGGCTGGGTTTTTATACTAGTTGTTATAAAAACTATATGTTATTGGCAAAAAAGGGTTTTGGTTTAGGTGGGTATAGTTACAGCGATGATTCTAGTTTTTCTTTTATCACCTCTTACAATGAGCTAGCTGAGTTACATTCTTGTAATACTAAGTATATATCTAAAACTATTAAAGCCTTAGAAAAGCTTGGCTTTATAAAAACAAAGAATATTTACATTAGAAAGAAAGGAGGTAGTTATGATGATTGTATGGTGCAAGAGAGGCAAGATAAATCCTTATGGAAAATCACTCTATCTCTACCCGCTGAATGTATCTTGGAGCTAGAGAAAATAAAAGACCGCTCTAACTTAAAACTAAAGGATGTACAAAATGAGTTAGCAGTCGCTGAGAACAATGTTGACCCTAAATTAATTGAAGATTGTTTAATACTCGGTGGTATTAAATTTAATTTGAATCTAGAGCAATCTCACCTTTTAAGATCGTTAATAGATGTTGATAGTAACCATAGCGGCTTAGACGGTGATAATATTAATTATGAAGGTAACACAGGGGATTCTTCCTTACCTCTACCTGATAATTCATACGATGTATCATATGATAAATCCTATATCGATTCTGTAATGGAAGAATTGGATGTTGAAGAGGTTGGAAAACTAAAAGATAAATTAGAGGACTCATCTGATTTAGATGGTGATAGTCATTCGTTATCCGATGAACCTGAAACTTTATCAACTTCATCTTCTTTAGAGGAGTTTGATAAAAAAATAGAGAAAAACGATGGAATCAACTCTGACCCTCATGTCGCCAAATCTGGACTACTATTAAATAAAGACCTTATATCAAAAATAAAAGATATTAAAAGTAACTTAGGGGCTACGCCCAAGGTTCTTTTTAATGATTTGTTAAAGAGGTTTAGTAAGGATGATTGCGAGAAAGTTGTAGGGGGTAAGAAAGAATGTGAGGGTAGGAGGGGCAGGGAATTTAACATCCATTCAGAGCTAGTTAGGGAGAAGCTTAAGATACTTCCGAAAGATAAAGCCGATAAAGCTAGAAAATTTGCATATTCTCTTGTTTCTAAGGGTTTGACTAAAGGGTACGCCGCTAGTTTAAGCAAACACGAACTAGCCAAGCAAATGATCCACCATGCGGCTACTTGGAAACCTACTAAGCTAGAGAATATCTCTAAGGAGAAAGAGATAGATACTGCTTTGTCTGTAGCTTGGAAGAAAATAGTAGGGGGAACGTGGCAACTACCGCTTGAACTCGCTAAAGCTGAAATATTGCAATATGAGTACAGCCACCACAAGGAAAAATATTTACGTTCTGGAATTCTATCTCATGAAATCTCTACTCTTGAAGTAGAAGTAGATAAATTACTTGGAGGGTGGTATAATTTAGCGGGGAAAATAATAGAAGGAAGCAAAGTATCACCAGCTCTACATTATGATACAGTTACTCTACCATTGCCCGATTTAGAGTTTAATAAAGAGAGTAAAACAAACGATGAAGAAAGATGGCTTACGATGGTGAATAGTAGCCCAAAATCTCCTATCATTCTTTCGGGGAGAGCTTATAATAACTACGAAACCAAACTAGTAATTAATGATTACAACCGTAATTTAGCAAAACTAGAGGAAGAGCAGCAATATGTAGAAATAATATCGAATAATTATGAATCTAGTCACATAGAAACTATCGGTGATAAAAATTATCATTTAAAGTTCAGGGAAATAGATATCGATACTCGTAGAAATTTCAGTATTGCTACACAACACATACAAGAAAATACATTAAATAAAAGTATCGCAAGAGCCGGGAGTACAGGAGCTAGTATAGTAATCAATACTATTGGTAATAATAAACAATTACAGCAAGAAGTCGATATGGACAAAGGATTTAGAAGAATAGATGAGGCGTTATTCAGTATATTTACTAAAGTTTTATCATAACTGAGTTTTTTTATGGTTTTTAGCAGATCTTAATGCTACCTTTTATAGCCAAACCCCATTTCCTTCTCCTAGATTTAGCTTGAGACCATTTTGGTTCAATAGGATTCAAATCAGGAGAATAAGGCGGTAAGTACTCCAAGATATGACCAGCTTTTTCTATCATAGTTTTTAAATACGGGCTTTTATGGAAACTTGC
>JAIOYD010000034.1 GCA_021741285.1 Rickettsiaceae bacterium
TTCTTATGGATTTCCTAAGTAGTTTATATAGTAAAATCCCTTGCTAATTCAGCTAAAGAGACTTCTGACGAAGAGACTTTTGAGTATACTTTAACTTAGAGACATTAAACCCTATCTTTTGTGCATCTTCTTTAGTAAGCGCGATGTCACTCGCCCCAGTATCTACTAAAAATGTAATTTTTTGGTTATTTTTTGTTATTGCATCAAGATAAAAGTGGCCATTGTTACTTCGTGCAATAATTAGTTGTCCTTGCTGATTTGTCCAGCTGTAAGATGGCACTAATACCGATAATACTCTTTCTTTTAACGAGCCAAGCTCAAATCTGAAGGCGTATAATATAATTAGAACAGAAAAAATTACACCCCACAATATTACGTTTGCAAAAGAGTTAGGTCCCTTATTTCTTCTTAAGTACAGGAATATAAGAAACGCAAGAAATAATGTTAATGAGAGCACTCTTAAGATATCGTGAGAATTAATGGCCATTACCTTTTTTAATTACACTACATCAGGTTCAAGATTTACAAATTAAATTCTATCATAAAATACTTAATTAATCTAACTAACCCCTCTGGTTGATTAAAGAAAGATAATCAAACTTAGCTATTATGATCGATTTTGTTGCATGGAATACACTGAATGTGATAGCATGTATAATATAATTATTTTAGGAGTAAATAAAATGACTAAAGGACAAGACAAAAAGAAAGAAGCAAAAAAAGAACCGACTCACAAGTCAATAAAAGAAAAACGTGCAGCTAAAAATGCTAAAAAAGCTGCAAAATAGTTATGACGCCAAAGTATTGTTCCATGGATGCTTTGGCGTGGAATTCACGTAAATATATCTAATTGATTTTTTAGCCATAATTTGGCTTGTGTTGACAAGATAGATGATATGTTATCATCTATAGCCTGATAATATTTTCTTAAATATGAATTTTCATACTGATTTAGCATAGTAAAATCGATTAGCTCTTTTGCGTAAGGAACTAAAGTAAGCATTTCAAATTCTAAAAATTCCGGTAAAACTGAGTTTTTAGCAAACATCAAATTTTCTATCCTAATTCCAAATTCTCCCGGTAAATAATATCCCGGTTCATTAGAGACAATCATTCCAGCTTTAATTTGCATGCCGTAGCCTGTTAAACTAATGCTTTGAGGTCCTTCATGTACACTTAAGAAGCTTCCAACCCCGTGGCCTGTTCCGTGATCATAATCTAAACCAGATTGCCACAGATATTGTCGGGCTAAAATATCAAGATTTGCTCCTGTTACTTTTTCTTGTGGAAATTTTGCCAGGGCAAGAGCGATATGACCTTTTAGTACGTATGTATAGAATTTTTTATAGTCTGGCTTAATTTTGCCAATAGATACTGTCCTTGTAATATCAGTTGTCGCTCCCCAATATTGTCCCCCAGAATCAATTAGTAATAACCCGTCGCCATTTATTTTTTTTGCTTGATTCTGATTTGCTCTGTAGTGAATAATAGCTCCATTCTCTTGGAATCCACAAATGGTTGGAAAGCTATCATAAATATAGCCCTCTCTCTTACCTCTCAATTTAGTTAGTGTTAGCCCTAAATCATATTCACTAAGAGAACTAATATCTTCACTTGAAATAAAACTTAGCATCTCACATACAGCCACAGCATCTTGAATATGGCCTTGTTTCATACAATCAATTTCTATAGGGCTTTTGCAGGCTTTCCAGAGCATGCAAGGATTTGATATATGCTTGAATGGGTGCTGCTCAATTATTGAAGGCAGATAAATAGAGCATTGAGTAGGGTCAAATAGAATAAGGTTATTCCCAATAGTATTTATTATTTGTGGAAAATCGCTTTCTGGTAATATGATGAGTGCATCTCGTACCAACGCAGCGTCAAAACGTTTTTCATCGGTAAATAAATAAATTTTATCCTTAGTAAGAATCATATTTGCAAGTAACAAGGGAGAAAATTCAACATCGCTAGCTCTAATATTCAATAGCCAGCAAACAGAAGCAGGATCACAAATTACTAGAGCGTCAGCGTTGTTTTTTCCAATTACAGAACGACATTGTTGAATCTTATATCTCCAGTCTAGCCCAGCGTATTGAAGCGGATAATCAAATATTTTTGAGCTGGGTTTTGGGGGCTGATTGGCCCAAATTTCATCAATTAAATTAGGAGTATAATCTTTTAGATTGAGCCTAGAAAATTTTTGTAAACTAGTTTTGGTAAATAGTTTGGGATCATAGCCTATCGTCGCCTCTATGCCTATAAAATCATCCCAAACAAAAGATGAAATAAGTTGCTGAGAATATATTGCAATTAGCTCTTGATTTAGCTCAGTGTGGCATTGAGTGAGATATCTTCCATCAGTAAAAAATAATACTGTATTTTCTAAAACTAATGCTATGCCATTCGAACCAGTAAAGCCTGTTATATACTCGAGCCTTTTTGCATAAAGCGGGGTATATTCGCTTAAATATTCATCAGAGGATGGAATAAGATATCCATCAAAGCCATGTATCACCATTTTCTGGCGTAATAAAGTTAATCTATTTTCGATCATTTGCTTTCTTCTTTAACAATTTTTGTCCATTCGTCTTCTGAGATAATCTTTATTCCAAGCTCGATAGCTCTTTTTAATTTACTACCAGATTTATCGCCGGCAACAACTAAATTAGTGCTGCTTGAAACAGAACTAGAAACTTTTGCTCCCATTTTTTCTGCTTGAGCTTTGATTTCGCTTCTAGAAATATTTGTCAAGCTGCCTGTGAATACAATAATTTGTCCGGATAATGTCGTTGAATGCGAACTCTCTTTAAAATCAGTAATATCCAGGATATTTAACAATTTATTAATAGTAGTAACATTTTGCTGGCACTCAAAGAAATGAGTGATATCTATAAGTATTTTATTACCTATCCCCTCTAAATTATCTAATAAGTCAAATATTTCTCGATCTCCTTGTGCTAATTTTAGCATCGAATCGAAGAAACGTCGAGCTGAGAGGAATTCTTTAGCAAGTATTTTTGCGTTACTTTCACCTATATGTCTAATGCCAAGCGCGTAGATAAATTTAGTTAGGGTAACTTGTTTTGATTTTTCTATATTATCAAAAAGATTTTGTGTTGATTTAGCACCCCAGCCAGGCATGTTTTCCAGTTTAGTGAAGGAGGAATCGTTTAATTCGCGCAATCGAAAAATATCAGCGGGGTTTTTGATCAATCCTTTTTCTAAAAAAAAATCTACTTGTCTTGTTCCCATTCCGTCAATATCAATTGCATTTTTTGAGACAAAATGCTTGATTGACTCACTTAATTGTTTTGGGCAGTTAAGCCCATTATCGCATCTCAGTATTACCTCTATTGGATCAATGTGTAGTTTAGATCCACATGATGGGCACTTCTCTGGAGGAATAAAATTTACAAGAGACTCTGATCTTTTTGTAAGATTAATACCAGTGATTTTGGGTATAACATCGCCCGCTCTATGCAGTAATACAGTGTCTCCAACTCTTATATCCAATCTTTCAATTTCGTGAAAATTATGCAAAGTAGCGCGTGATACACTTACTCCGCCAATATTTATTGGCTCCAGCTCGGCAACGGGTGTTAAAGTTCCAGTTCTGCCTACCTGAATTGTAATACCCTTAAGCTTAGTTTGTCCAATAATTGCAGGGAATTTATGGGCAATAGCAAAACGTGGACTCCTAGCGATGAAGCCTAATCTCTTTTGAAAATCAAAGTCATTAACTTTGTAAACAACTCCGTCTATTTCGTATGCAAGACTTTCGCGCAGTAGCTGTAGTTTGTTATAAAATTCTAATATTTCCTCTAGAGAGTGTGATAGGCTAAATAGCGGATTGGTTTGAAAGCCCATTTGTGAAAGCCCGGCAAGTAATTGCTCTTGGTTATCGGCAAATTGATCGGTAGAGTAACCAATGGCATAAACAAAGTATTTAAGTGGTCTGCTTGCTGTGATCTTTGTATCAAGTTGACGCAATGAGCCAGCGGCTGAATTCCTTGGATTGGCAAATTTATTGTTTCCTTCTATCATTTGCTTGGAGTTCAAGAGTTCAAAATCTTGTTTTTCAATATAAATTTCGCCCCTAACTTCAAGAAATTCGGGAGCGTTTTTTATATAATGAGGCAAATGGGCGATAGTCTTGATATTTTGTGTTATGTTTTCGCCAATATATCCATCGCCCCTAGTAGAACCTATTGTTAAGTTTCCATGTTCATAAGTCACAGAAAATGAAACACCATCTATTTTTGGTTCACAAAATATAGATGGAAAATGACTAATTGAAAGAAAGCGTTTGATGCGTTCGATAAATTCAGCAACATCTTCGTAAGAAAAACTATTCCCCAAGGATAACATAGGTAGTTTATGTTCGTGTTTGCTAAATTTATCTAAAATTTTAGAACCTATAGTGCTCGTTGGGCTGTCATCTGATTTAAATTGAGGAAACAACTCTTCCAGTTTTAACAGTGTTTGAAATAATTGATCATATTCTGCATCTGAAATGGTTGGGGCATCGTTGATGTAATACTCATGATTATGCTTTTTTATCTGCTCTTTTAGGTGCGCTATTTCAATTTTAGCTTTTTGAGGATCTACTTGGTCCATCATATTATATCTAAACCTATGTCAGCTGAGATTGGAGAATGAGTTATTTTGCCTACAGAGATTATATCAACGCCAGCATGGGCGATAGCTTTTACCGTTTCAAGAGATACATTGCCTGAGGCTTCAATAATAGCTTTATCACCAATGAGCTTGACTGCTTCCTGAATTTGGTCGATGGACATATTGTCTAGCATGATTATATCCACACCTTCTGCTAGGGATTCTTTTATTTGCTCAATAGTATCGCATTCAATTTCGATACGTGTGTAATGAGGCCTATGTAATTTGGCTTTTTTTAGTGCTTTGGTAACTCCGCCACAAACGGCAATATGATTATCTTTTATTAAGATGCTACTATCTAAGCTAAGTCTATGGTTATAGCCTCCTCCACACGTTACTGCATATTTCTGTAATTGTCTTAACATGGGTATAGTTTTTCTAGTATCAAATATTTGAGCTTTTGTTTCTCTAACTAGCTCTACATATTTACTAGTTGTAGTAGCTATCCCGCTCAAATGTTGGAGGTAATTTAAAATTATTCTTTCGAGTAGCAATACTTCTCGTGCCTCGCCCGAGCCAGAAATGATTGTCGCATTTTCCATCACTATTTCAGAATCACTATAATGAATTTGATATTTTATAGAAGAGTACTCTTTAAAATAATATTGGGCTATTTGCATGCCGCATAAAACTAGATTTTGCCTTGCGTTAATTGCAAACTTAACCTCTGTTCCACTACTTATTAATGCGTTTGAAGTCATATCACCTTTTGTGCCGTAGTCTTCTTTGAAGCTAGCATCAAGTAATTGGTGTAGTGTGCGTAGTTGTAGTTGCATAATAATCTCACTTAGTAAATCTTATTCCTTCAGTAAATATATACTATTATTTTTTTTCTGGTAGCCAGTATTAAATAGTAATAGTACTGTGCGCTTTAAATAATATGGAAGTATGATGCATTGGAGTGATATAGAGAAAATTGCTATGGAGCTGGAAGAGGCTTACTCTGAGGAAGAAATCCCGGAATATAATTTACCTTATCTAGAAGAAATGGTATTGTCTTTGCCGACTTTTGAGGATCATGAAGTGGAAGTAAAAGAAACCACTTTAAAGAAAATTATCGAGTATTGGATTGATATAAGAAATGAACAATAAAATCATATTGTTTTAAAAAATATAGCACAAAACTGGTGCAAAATAATTTTTGCACAATATTCAAGTTTTTGCTAGCTTTTCCTTTTTAGTCGGAATATAAATGTTTATAGTTTGGATTTTTGGAAAGTCCGGCAGGCCACTTGTGGTGCATAATGGTGCCACTTTTAGTTTATCAAAGAGGAAATAATATGGAAAAAGACAAGGCTTTGGCAGCAGCGCTAAGCCAAATTGAGAAAAGCTATGGCAAAGGATCAGTAATGATACTGGGTCAGCGTCAAGAAATGAATATTGAATCTATTCCTACAGGGTCAGTAGGTCTTGACGTTGCACTTGGAGTAGGTGGGTTACCAAAAGGAAGAATTATAGAAATTTTTGGTCCAGAGAGTTCTGGTAAAACAACATTAACTCTACATGTAATTTCGGAAGCTCAAAAAAAAGGCGGAACATGTGCATTTATTGATGCCGAGCATGCTCTTGATCCGGTTTATGCTAAAAAACTAGGAGTAAATATCGATGAGTTGATTATTTCTCAACCAGATACCGGGGAACAAGCCTTGGAGATCACTGATACATTGGTTAGGTCTGGAGCTATAGATCTTATAGTTATTGATAGTGTGGCCGCCTTAGTCCCAAAAGCGGAAATAGATGGTGAAATGGGTGACTCACATATGGGATTACAAGCCAGATTGATGAGTCAAGCTTTAAGAAAGCTTACAGCTTCAACTTCACGAACTAATTGTACGATTATTTTTATTAATCAGATTAGGATGAAAATTGGAGTTATGTTTGGTAATCCAGAAACTACTACTGGTGGCAATGCTTTGAAATTCTATGCATCAGTGAGGATAGATATCCGAAGAGTCGGATCGATCAAAGATAAAGAAGAGGTAGTTGGTAATCAAACGAGAGTAAAAATAGTAAAGAACAAAGTTTCTCCACCGTTCAAAGTAGTGGATTTTGATATCATGTATAATCGGGGGATATCAAAAGAAGGGGAATTAGTGGATATTGGGGTAAAGCACGAGATTGTAGAGAAATCTGGCGCTTGGTTTTCTTATAACGGTATAAGAATTGGCCAAGGGCGTGAGAATGCTAAGCAATTTATGAGGGACAACCCGAAAGTTGCAAGTGAATTAGAGGAGAAAATAAAAACTCATTTACTAAATTTAGGAAGTGGCTTTGTAATTGCCGATGATGCAGAAGAGAGCATAACTCAGGATTATGTATGAATATAAATTAAAGAGCAAAAAATGATAAATTTATCTGGTAATAATGTTTTGGTAACGGGAGCAAGTGGTGGAATAGGGAGCGCAATTGTTAGGCTTGTGCACAAACTTGGGGCGCACGTATACCTCAGCAGTAGTAATCTAGAAAAACTTGAGCTACTTGGAAAAGAACTAGGTGATAATTACACAATTAAGCAATGTAACTTAAGTGATACTTCTGCGTGTAATGCATTATTAGATGACATTGAGAAAATTGATGTACTTGTCTGTAATGCGGGAATAACCCGAGATAATTTGGCGATTAAAATGACGGACAAAGATTTTGATGAAGTGATTAACGTTAATTTAAAGGCTGGGTTTATTCTAAATAGAGCGGCGATTAAGAAAATGATGCGTGTGCGATATGGGCGCATTATTAATATAGCATCTATTGTAGGTGTATCTGGCAACCCTGGGCAAGCTAACTATTGTGCTTCGAAAGCTGGACTTATTGGTATGACCAAGTCTTTGGCTCTTGAAGTTGCTAGTAGAGGTATCACTATCAATGCTGTGGCTCCTGGTTTTATAAAATCAAGTATGACCTCTGCCTTAACAGAGGCACAAAGAGATGCAATTATACAAAAAATTCCTAGTAAAACTCTAGGTATGCCAGAAGATGTAGCATATACGGTAGCTTATTTGGCAAGTCCGTTTTCTTCTTATGTAACAGGGCAAACTATTCATGTTAATGGTGGTATGTTGTTGGTTTGAAGATTTTTTATTCTAGCAAAAGATTTTTTTTTGTGGTAAAAGAATGAAACCAGGAATTTTGGTAGCCCAAATTTTCTATGACAAAGAAACTAAAAAAGGTTTTTAAATATGAGCGATAATATCGAACAAAAGGTTATTAGAACTGTTGCTGAAACGCTAAGAATTGAAGCAACTAGTATATCTCTAGAGTCTAAATTCGTTGATGATTTGGGTGCAGACAGCTTAGACTTGGTCGAGCTGATGATGGCAATAGAAGCTGCTTTTGGTTGCGATATTCCAGATGAAGAAGCTGGTAAAATTTTAACAGTATCTGATGCTGTTCAATATGTGCAAAAGCACATTAGTGCATAATACCGCTACAGAAAACTAAGAGATTGATAGCTATGTCACTAAGAAGAGTAGTAATAACGGGAGTTGGTGCTGTAACTTCGCTTGGGCACAATGTACCAGATACATGGTCTGGTATATTATCTGGCAAGAGTGGGGTGAAGGTTATTACTGAGGTTGATACCAGTAAACTGCCGTGTAAAATAGCCTCCATGGTTAGTGATTTTGATCCTGAAAAATATGTTCCAGCCCGTGAACTTAGAAAAATGGATAGATTTATTCATTTTGGTCTTGTTGCAGCTATTGAGGCTATCGCAGATAGTGGTTGGAAACCAAAAGATGAGCTATCAAAAGAACGTACGGGAGTTATGATAGGTTCTGGTATAGGGGGGCTTGGAATGATTGAAAGAACTTCTCTAGAATTTCATAATCAAGAAAACCCTAAGGTAAGTCCTTATTTTATTCCCGCCTCTCTTATAAATTTGATATCTGGACATATTTCTATAATGTATGGCTTTTCTGGTCCAAATAGTGCAGTAGTAACCGCCTGCTCTACAGGAGCTCATGCTATAGGCGATGCTGCACGAATGATCAAATATGGTGATGCAGATGTTATGGTTGCTGGCGGCGCAGAAGCTCCGGTTACGCCCGTAGGTATGGCGGGGTTTGCGTCTGCCAGGACCCTTGCAATCGATTTTAATGATAATCCAACTAAAGCTTCAAGGCCTTGGGACAAAGACCACGCTGGTTTTGTCATGGGTGAGGGGTCGGGTATAGTAGTTTTGGAAGAATATGAGCATGCTCTAAAAAGAGGTGCAAAGATTTACGCGGAAGTTTGTGGTTATGGGTTGACTGGGGATGCTTTTCATATGACTTCACCAAGTGGACGGGGGGCATTTAGAGCAATGGAAAATGCCTTAAAGGACGCAAAGGTAAGGCCAGAAGATGTGAGCTACATAAATGCTCATGCAACATCTACAAAGGCTGGTGATCCAATAGAGCTTATAGCCGTACAAACTTTGTTTGAAGGTAATAAGTCAGTCAAAATGTCATCAACCAAATCGTCTATTGGCCATCTGCTTGGTGCTGCAGGTAGCGTTGAAGCAATATTTGCCGCGTTAGCAATACGTGATCAAGTTGCTCCCCCTACACTAAATCTACATAATCCTATTGATGAAGCGAAGATTAATTTGGTGCCCCTAGTTGCGCAAGAAACAAAGATAGAATATGTGTTATCAAACTCTTTTGGCTTTGGGGGAACTAATGCAAGCCTTTTGTTACGCAAGATATAGCAGCAACATAGTCAGGGCTTAGTCTACGAGTGTTTTAGATAATAGTCATTTCAATATATAATCTAAATAATCTATTCTTATATTCTAGTTGCAAAGCTGTATTCAATCTTACACACTTAGTTTTTGTTAAAGTTATAACGTTTTTGCTTTAACTCTGCGTACATAAAGGGATAAAAAATATGAAGGTTACCGGAGGTTACCATTAGAAGAAAAATCATCTTTCGCTAAAGTAAAGAACTAAATAAAGTTGCTCTGTATTTATAGTTAATTGATATGAACTTGCGTGCGTTGTGCTCGTCACTCGCTTATTATCTATAGGCTTCGTATCCTCGCGCACGGTATCAAATTCATCTGAATTAACTATAGTTGATTTAAGGAGAGGCTTAATGCTTTTCTTTTTGAGGACGCAGTAAATAGTCTCTTCGTCAGAAGTCTCTTTAGCTGAATTAGCAAGGGATTTTACTATATAAACTACTTAGGAAATCCATAAGAAAATGGTATAATTAGCGTATAAAGCTTATGGATTTTAAATTATGCCTATAGAAAATA
>JAIOYD010000035.1 GCA_021741285.1 Rickettsiaceae bacterium
ACTTTAATTAATAAAATACACATGTCTTATCATCATAGTTAAATTGGTTTGTCCAATTTAAGGGGACTATAATTAGTATTATAGTAATTTTTTTATTTTCAATAAATCAAACCAAGTAGCCTTTTTTTGCATAGGTTGACGTAATAGATAAGCTGGGTGGAACAAGGCGGTGGTAACTATTGGCTCGCTTAAATATTGATTGGTATAAGAATAATTATTTTGCCTGATTTGTGTAATACCTTCATTTTTGCCAAGCAAAGAAATGGTGGCTGTGTTACCAACCAGAATTATAAGTTTTGGTTTAATTAATGCAATGTGCTTTTCAACGAACGGTTTGCAGATGTTAATCTCATCATTTGTTGGTCTACGGTTTGCTGGTGGACGCCAGAAGATTGTATTGGTGATGTATGCATTTTGTGTGCGGGTGATTCCGATTGTGTTGAGCATACTATCTAGCAGTTTGCCGCTTTCACCACAAAATGGAATTCCTTGTTTATCTTCTGTTGATCCTGGGGCTTCTCCTATAATTAAGATTTTAGCGTTTGGATTACCATCTGCAAATACCGTATTATGAGCAAATTGTTTTAGCTCGCAACCTTGAAAATTTTCTACATATCCTTTGAGATCTGCAAGAGTGTTTGCTTTATCAGCTAGTTGCCTTGCTTCTAGGTATGCTGGGTTATTGCTAGGATTTAAAAATTCTTTTTGTTGTGTAGTCATTTTTATGTTTTTTATTAATGGGGGATTGATAGTTTGGAGCGTATTAGGTTCATTTTTAGCTAGGGCATGGTATATAAGAGAATTTTTGCTATCTTTTTGAGTAGAACAGTAATATCCTACTCCCATTGAATTCAACCAATTAAGATGTCCGAGTTTTTGTTGTAAATTTTTCATATATTAGTTAATTTTAATGCCCAAGTACGTATACACAATACCAGATTATTTAGATAAACAAAGATTAGATAAAGCTTTAACTGATTTATACACCGAATCATCGCGTAGCCAGATTCAAAAAGCAATAAAAAATGAAAAAGTAATACTTAATGGTAGAATTATTTCTAACTTATCTGAAAAAATTAGAGAAAATGATAATGTAGAATTGATTCTTGAAGAAGAAGTTTCGGCAAGTATATTGCCAGCAAATATCCCTCTCGATATAATTTATGAAGATCAGGACCTAATAGTGATAAATAAAAGCTCTACTATGACTGTTCATCCAGGAGCTGGAGATCATAGAGAGACTCTTGTAAACGCTTTATTATATCATACTAATTCGTTGTCAGATATTGGAGGGGAAATTAGGCCAGGGATTGTTCATCGTTTAGATAAAACTACTTCAGGTCTAATGGTGGTAGCAAAAAATAATAGAGTGCATGCTCATTTAGCTGCGCAAATCAGCACTAGTGAATTAATCCGTCGATACAGAGCTTTAGTATGGGGAGTAGTTAAGCCTGTAGCAGGCATAATAAATATTCCTTTGGGCAGAAATCGTCTAGACCGCAAAAAAATGAGTACTGTCAAAAATGGTGGGAAAGTGGCGATAACTCACTACAAAACGATTGAAGTGTTGCATAACGGATTGTTTAGTCTTGTTGAGTGCCAACTAGAAACTGGCCGGACTCACCAAATCCGAGTGCATTTAAGTCACGGAGGACACTCTATTGTAGGTGATCAAACTTATGGCAATAATGCAAGAAAAATACAGGGAAGCCCAGAATATCTACAAGAAGAGTTGAAGAAAATGAATCATCAAGCACTGCATTCTTTCTACATCAGCTTTATACATCCTGTTAGTGGAATTAGGATAGAGTTTGAAAAGGAGTTGCCTGCAGATTATAATCACTTATTAGAAGTAATTCGTAAATATTAATAGGAAACACACCTTGTGTTTTAAAAAATTGTATAGAAAAATGAATATAATTAAATTTGTTAGCTTAGTTACTTTATTATTTTTTATGAGCTCCTGCTTTGAAAAGCAAGATCAAGACCTGTGGATCGTTGCTACAAGTCCAGATAATCCCCCTTATGAACATATAAAGGAAGGAGAGATTGAAGGATTTGATATTGATTTGATGATAGCTATAGGGCAACATTTGGGTAAAAATATCGAGTTTAAGAACATGGAGTTTCATGGACTTATAGCTGCGCTGGCAACTAGGAATGTTGATATGGTAATAGCTGGCATGTCCATAACTCCCGAAAGGCTTTCTAAGGTAGATTTTTCTGTACCTTATACTGAAGCAAGGATTGCTATATTGTTTCGAAAAAGTGATAGTTATAAAGCACTATCGGACTTAAAAAATAAGATGGTTGGGGCTCAATTAGGAACAATTTGGTCTTTAATAGCACATGATATGTCAATTGATCATTCGTTTAAAACAAAGGCTTTGTCTAGTAATTTAATGCTTGTTGAAGAGTTAAAAACTGGACGTATTGATGCTGTGGTTATCGAAGAGTCTCAGGCTGATAAATTCACTCAAAAAAACCCTCAATTTTCTAGTTTTCGCTTACTTAAACAAAGTTCGTCTTTTGCAATAGCTTTACCAAAAGATTCTCCTGAGAAGAAAAGTATTGATCAGGCTATTGAGGCTCTCAGAAATAATGGTACTATTAAGTCTCTGAGTAAAAAGTGGGGCTTAGTTGATACAGATTGAGGAGTTTAAAAAAGCGGTAGGTAAATTCCCAACAGGAGTATGTGTTATAACGACTTCCTTTAATAGCTTGTTATGGGGGTTTACTGCCAATTCTTTTGTTTCAGTATCTCTTTCGCCTCCTCTAGTTTCGTTTTGTTTAAATAAAAAAGCTGGTAGTTTCGATGCCTTCCTTGGTTCTAAATATTTTTCAATAAATATACTTGCAAGTAATCAACAAGAAATTGCTAAGCAGTTTTCTCAGAGAAGTTCTGATAAATTTGCGAATGTTGATTATCAGTTAGGTGTTGAATCGAAAACCCCTTTGCTAATTGGGGGCTCAAGTTTTATTCAGTGCAAAAAATTTAAAGAAGTGGAGTGCGGTGATCATTTTATTTTTATAGGTGAGGTAGTTCAAATAGCTATTGATGAAAGCAAATCACCCCTTTTATATTTTGCAAAATCATATAGAGAAATGAAATGACAATTATAAAAATTGCTTTGAATGGTGCTTTTGGTAAGATGGGTAAAGCAGTTGAAGCTTTAATAGATAACGAATTAGGGGGTTATGAATTAGTGTCTAAAGTTGGGAGTACGTGTACACAGCAACAACTGGATGAGGCTTGTAAGCTTTGTGACGTAATGATTGATTTCTCTAGCCCCAATAGCATAGAAGCAATTACTGATGCGGCAGGTAGAAATAATTCTTGTCTAATAGTAGGCACTACTGGACTTAAGCCAAAGCATATTGAGTTCCTTAAATCTCTTGCAACAAAAACAGCTGTTCTTTATGCAGCTAATACTAGTTTGGGAGCAAATTTAATTGCTGATTTATCGGCTAGGGCAGCAATAGTATTAAATCAGTATGATGTAGAAATTGTAGAAGCTCATCATCGATTTAAAAAAGATGCTCCGTCAGGAACAGCTCTTATGATTGGTAAAAAAATTGCCGATGTTAAAGGAATTGATTTTGAAAAAAATGCAGTCTTTGACCGCTCTGCTAAAGGTGCACGTGAAGATAATGAGATGAGTTTCTCTTCCATCAGAGGGGGCGGAATATTCGGTGAGTGTGAGGTTATTTTTGCAGGGCAATACGAAGTAGTATCAATTAGTTGCCGTGCTCTTTCACGAGATGCTTTTGCTGAAGGGGCTCTCGTTGCAGCTAAGTGGCTGGTTAATCAAAAGCCAGGATTATACTCAATGAAAGATGTTCTCGGGCTCCATGCGCTATAACGCTACAAATATTTTTAAAATTACTACAAAATGCTTGTGTTTTTTTGGGAATTATTCTACTGTGTCATGCGACTTAATCTACATAAGTTTTAGGTTATCACTATAGATGTTAGTGGTTAGTGCCCGCGTGATGGAATGGTAGACATAATAGACTTAAAATCTGTGGAGCCTAGCTCGTGCCGGTTCGAGTCCGGCCGCGGGTACCATTTCTAATTATATTAGTAGAATCATTATGTTTATTCAGACTGAAGAAACCCCAAACCCAAATGCTCTAAAATTTTTACCAGGTTTAGAAATTAGTCCAGAGGGACCGATTTTTCTAAATAGTTTTGAAGAAGCTCTTCAAAGAAGCAACTTGGCGGCTAAAATTTTTCAAGTTGGTAGCGTTGAAGCAGTCTTTTATGGCAAAGAATTCATTACTGTTACTAAATCAGAGCAATCAGAGTGGTCGCTATTAAAACCAGAAATATTGATGGTCGTTATGGATCATCTCGTTGCGGGTCTACCTGTGTTTGATCAACCTCAAAATATTTTTAAAGATATAGATACAGATGGTATGTCTGATATCGAAAAACAAATAATAGAAATTATTGAAACAAGGGTTAGGCCTTCGGTTGCTATGGACGGAGGAGATATTGTTTATCAAGGATTCGAAGATGGGATTGTGTATCTGCAATTGCGGGGTGCATGTTCTGGTTGTCCTAGCTCCTCAGTTACTCTCAAAAGTGGCATTGAATCGATGCTTCAACACTTTGTGCCCGAAGTCAAAGGTGTTAAAGCAGTGGAAGAACAATACTAAAGAAGCGCTATAGCAAATCAACCATTTGATTTATTATAGTTGAAAAAGATCTGGTCAATTGAGTAGACCAAGCATAACCAATTGCTTATACTCTTTATCATTATAGTCAAAGACGTGGTGATATGGAGAAAGAGAAAATTTGGTTCAATCATATTGATTTTAATTTGCAACCGAAGCTTCAGAAGAGTGATTTTGAAACATTAGAGCAAGTTTTATTTGAGTCATTAAAGAGTAAAAATTTCAATCCTCAGAATCGCGTAATTGAAGATCATACTCCAAGAATGCTTTTTTTGAGTGTTGCACCTACAAATATTACAGCAACAGTTTTTTGTGAAGGTAGCTTCGGCGTGCTTAACGCCCTAGAAATTTTGTTCGCGAGATTTTTAGAAAATTTTACCGATCATCAAGCAGAGGATCTTGTAATAAAGCTAGATATTGTTACAAATGTAATAGAGCTTAAAGACTGCGTTGCTGATAGCAGATATCCTCTAGAAAGAGGTTTGCACGGCATTGCTTTTGCAGCTGAATATAATCTTGCTATTTTACCGGAGCAAATTGCTTATAACTTCTTGCTAGATGATAACTTAGAACTATATTTTAATAGAACTTATAATTACCTTGAAAATAACCCTTTAGAGGCAAGTAAGTTTTTTGAAGTAGCAAATAGTAAGAAATTTACGGTTTATCTTTTTGAAACCGAAGGGTTTTTAGTAGAGAAGAAAAAGCTACATTTGCTTTATAGAGGGCAAAAAATCTACAATAAATTTGATATACAAGACCTAAAACAATCAATAAAACTTGCAGCCACTTATCTCAATGGGGCAGTTGGTACTTCTGGTAGATTTGATTACTCTTATTATGCTGATGCGAATCGTAGCATGAAAGACTATAGCGTGCTAAGACATGCTGGCACCATTTTTTCAATGGCGGAATATTATGAGGTTTTTAAAGATACCAGTATATTACCTCCGATAAAAAGAGCTCTCTCTTACATGATAAGGTTTTTTGTGCCAGCGATTGAAAATCCTAATACAATATGTTTACTGGAACGTGGTTCTATTAAATTAGGAGGAAATGGCTTAGCGATACTAGCTATTGCAAAATATACACAGGTAACAAAGGATAGTTCTTATATACCTATTATGAAAAGAGCCTGTGAATGGATTTTAGAAAAAATGAATCAGGATGGTAGTTTTCCTGGTCATATACAATATTACCCTAAGGGAAACTACAAGAATATGATTTCTGATTATTACCCTGGGGAGGCAATTTATGGTTTGATGCTTGCCAATAAAATAGCACCAGATAAAAGATTTGTTGAAGCTTCATATAAAATTGCCAAATGGTTAATTAATACTAGGGACGGTAACAAAACTGTTCGTGAGTTACAGCATGATCATTGGTTGCTTTATGGTTTGAATGAACTCCACCGTGCAAAACAAGATCCACAATTCGTTGAGCATGTTGCCAAAATATGCAATTCAATAATGAATAAACAAAACCTACTAGTAAAATATCCTGATTATTTTGGAAGCTTTTATTCTGGGGATCCTAGGTCAACCCCTGCAGCTACCAGAAGTGAAGGTTTACTAGCAGCGTACAAACTAATAAGGGATTATGGTGATAATGAGCAGCTAGCTTTATCCATTATGGAGTGTGCAAAACGTACAATAGGCTTTCAGTTGCGTACACAATACACCGAACTTACCACAATGTATTTAGCAGTTAGAAAGAAGGCTTATGGTGGCTTTCGTGGTAGTATTAATACGCATGAGATCAGAATAGATTATGTTCAGCATAACTTGTCGTCATTGCTTGCGTTATATCAAATTATGAGGGAAAAGTAGTTAATGTTTGACAGTAAAGTTTTTGTACACCAAAAAAAATACAACATTAATACCTATAGGTTTCCGCCTAAGTTGCATTACGTTGGCTTTATAGCTGAATTACCTAATAAAAAACCTCCTGAGCAGGAGCTATGGCATTTCCATTTTGACAGGTTAGTACCAATTAGTCAGTATCTGCAGTCACGAGGAATACAGGTTTTTCTCTATTGCCCAGCAGATGTAGATTTTAAAAACAACTTAGCTAAAGGATATCTCCTTGTAGGAAATAAGTTTTATCCTACCACTATAACTACCCCACAGATAAATGGTGATTGGTCAATAGGTTTGAGAAAAGCCCTTAAAAATAAAGAAAAGAGCTATCAAGATTTTTTGGATTGGGTTCAAAAATATCAAATTGCAATATATTCATCTTTTGAATTTTCCAATTTGGTAAGTAATAAAAATAAGGTTTCTTCCATCGTTAATCAAATTGACGGAATTAAGCAGCCGGAAGCGGATGTTTTACAAAACGTTGATAGTCAGGTCCCATTATATCTAGAGAAATATTAGATGATTTTTATTAAACCCCAATTTGGTTCTAAATCAGAAAGAATTATTGTTCTAAAAAAAGATGCGATAGGAATAAATTTTTATTATTATCCAACCCAATTTAATTCCCCAGCTCTACGGGTGCACAAAATTTGCAGTACAATTCCTGAGACATTAAATATGGTTAAGCAATATGCGGTCAATGAAATTTTTTTAATACAGCAAGGAATAGAGGTACCACGTTATAAAAATTCTCCAGTGGAATGTCGTGTTTTAATGGTTAACGATGGGCTAAAATGGCATTCATTGCATATAATATATCTTGGTTTTCCAGATACTCATGTTTCAAACCAACCTCATACAGATCATAACAGTGTGGATACCATGAAGGTACTAACGTCATTATATGGTCAAAAAGAGGCTAAAAAAATATTAAAGAACTTATTAGATTTATCGGCTGCGATTACTGAGCGTTTAGACAAAATGTATCCTGGTGTTGTGCACGAAATGGCTTACGACTTTATTCTAGATCAAGAAAGAAATATATATTTTTTAGAAGTTAACACTAAACAAGCGATGATAGCTCCAACTGCTAATTTAATTAGCCCTATATTCAATATTCTTGCTGAGGAACAAGATTCTTATGATCAATATTTAATTCCTCACGGCACTATATTAGGGAAATTTTTGGAGCAAAGAATAACAGAAGCAAGAAGTGAATATTTAAAAAATCACTCTCCTGACATTAAGCATAAATCATCTATTTTTATCCAGTAAAGTTACTATATTTTGACGTATCAGCTTTTGATCTCAGAGATAAAAACGCAAAACCTAACTGCCCTACAAAACAGCATATAGGTATTATAGCAAGAGCATAAATGAAGTTATCAGCAGTATATATTGCGCTTCCTGATTCGTTGACTGCTCCATTCCAATTATTTTGAAGCGCATTGCCAATGACAGAATGGAAAAGGTGACCAAAAGACATATTTATACAATTTGTTACAGCAATGGCAAGCCCAGCACTGGAGGGTTCAACTTGGCTGCTGACTACTGTAAATACAAGCACTTGATAGCAACAACAAATTCCTAAGAAAAACATTAAGATAGCGCTGTTAGTTAATGATAAAGGTGGAAGGTAAAAGAGTATAAGGAAGACAATTATAGTAAAAGTTCCGGTGAGGAATATCATAAAATTTGTAGAGCGTAAAAAGTTTGCAATTAATGCAAGAAGTGGGCCACCAAAACACATCCCAATATAAATAAAAGATGTAATGGTGCGACTTTCATTTTTACTCATAGCAAAAATTTGACTAAAGAAAGGTATTGCCCATACGTCAGCAAATCCTTCAAGAGGTCCGACCATCAAACCGCCTGCAACTCCAATTAAAAGAATTTTTGGACTTAATAATAATTTTATTACGGAGCTAAAGGGCGCACTGGCATTACTTTTTGGTGTAGTATCGATCTTGCCCATAATAAGCATTGCTCCGGCAAGTAAAAAAGCTATTAAAGCCAGGGCATTAAATGTATTGTTATAGCCAAAATGATCAAATAATAATTGCATAGGTGTTGCACCAAACACTGCTCCTATTAGACCAAAGGTGAATGAAAACCCTAATAAAAGTGAGTGATATTTTTCTTCAAAATATGTTGTAGTAATTTTTGCAACTGACAAGAAGGCTACACCAGATCCAACACCAATTAAAAATCTACCTAATAGTAATAAATTCCAATTATCCGTGGTCACGAAAGTGAGAGTTCCAATGCCAGCTGTAGCTATTGCAATAGACGTAACTAACTTAAAACTTAAGCGATCCAACATAATTCCCAGTGGTATTTGTGCCCCAGAGTAGCCAAGATAGTAATAACCTGCTAAAGTACCAAAACTTGCAGCATCTACCGAAAATTTTTGAATAATATCTTCTCTAAGAATACCAGCTGAAAGTCGCAAAATAAATTGAAAAGCAAAAAATAAATTAGCCAAACACCAAAGTGCTAGGTATTTCTTCTGAAAAGTTTTGGTCATCTTGTGGGCTAATTCATAAATTGAAAACAGCAGGCAATGATACTAGTTTGCTTGCGATAATGTCAACATATTTTAATCATTAAATGCCCTTAACCATTCATAACTAAAGTTATAAACATATAATTTAAGCTAAGAGAAAAACATAATCCCAAATGCATTAGTAATTGCTAACAGGTATTTATTTTGTATAATCATGACTGTGAATTACTCAAACTAAGGTTTTGTAGCTATGACTAGAGAAATTACTATCAAGATTCTTTCTGTATTATTTGTCTTTTCTTCCTTAACTAGCTGCCTTCCTGTCATTTTTACTGGAGCTGCTGGTTCTGCTATGGAATTTGCTAAAGATAGACCAGCTAATGAAACTCTTACTGATACTAGAATATCAGCTGGAATTAAAGCGGACTTTATAAAAAAAGATTTCCGTGATTTATATACAAAGATTAAAATTGAAGTCGTGCAAGGACGCGTCTTATTAACAGGTGGAATTGATAAGGAAGAAGATGCTGTAAAGGCGGTTGAAATATGTTGGGCCCAGAAGGATGTAACTGAAGTTATTAACGAATTGAAAGTTGATAAAAATAGTAGGCATTTTGATTTATTGCAGTACACTCGTGATACTATGATTACTAGCCAGATTAAATCTAAAATATTTGTAAATCGCGAAATAAAATTCGTAAATTACACGGTTATAACTATTAACGATGTGGTGTATCTTTTTGGGATTGCCAGGTCGCAGGAAGAGC
>JAIOYD010000036.1 GCA_021741285.1 Rickettsiaceae bacterium
TGGTATTTGCCAATCTAATTCACGATTTAAGTCTCTTACAGACACTGACCCATCAATAATAAATGACCGATCGGATAGTTTAGTAATCTTCTGGTTGCCAGCATCGTGCTCGTCATAAATTTGTCCAACAATCTCTTCCAGAATGTCTTCCATAGTAACAATGCCCTGTAAATCTCCATACTCATCAACAACGCATGCTAAGTGCGTTTGCCCCTCTCTAAACATATTAAGCTGCTGCACAACTAAAGAATTATCTGGTACAAACACGGGCGTACTGAGCAAATCCTGTATGTTTATTTCATTTGCTTTATTCTTTCTAGAATGATGAATTTTATTCATCAAATCTTTGACATGAAGAATACCAATTATATTATCGCTATTACCTTGCCAAAATGGAAATCGACTATGCCTAGAGCTAAGAACGGTGTCTATTACTTTCTCAGTTGGAGTATCAATATCAATAGCCATAATTTTACTTCTATGAACCATAATATCACAAATCGTCATATTCCTAATATTTAGAATACCGCCCAGCATATCTCGATCGTCTTTAAATACATTTCCTTCATGCATGTGATGTTCTATTACTCCCCGCACCTCATCTTCTGCAGATACTTTCTGCTTTAGATCTATACGAAAAATAAAGCAAAACCCTTTAGTTATATATAAAAGCAAAATATTCATTGGCTCTAGTATTTTCAATACAACCAATAAGGCAGGAGTAGCAAGTAATGCTATTTTTTCTGATTTTACCACTGCAATAGCTTTAGGCACTACTTCAGAAAAGACTATAATCATAAACGACATTACAACAGCTGAGATGGCTGTCCCCAGATCATCACCAAAATATTCAATAAATATTCCTGTAGAAATAGTAGTACATATAGTGTTGGCGATACTATTCCCAATGAGGAGAGTGCTAATTACTTTTTCCTTTATCTTCAAAATTCCAAGCAGCAATTCTGCTCTCTTGTTTCCTTCTGATTTAAGTTTCTGAATAAGGCCTGGAGAAGTAGCGGTGATTGCAGTTTCAGCTGCTGAAATAAAGCCTGCTATACAAAGCAAACCGAGAACGAAAGATACAACAAGGATTATCATTAAATTTATTTTTTTAAAAAATCAGTTACTGAATTCCAATTTAATTGATATCATCTATCATTGACAAGAAATTTTAGCGAATATCTCCCAAATATCTAGTAAAGGAAATACTTATATGGCAAAAAATGATGAACTTCATGAACTTTTACAAACTAAAAATACAACAAAAAGAGCAACAGTGCAAGCCCTCGAAGAGATCTTATACACCCCGATTCCTGTTCTTGACCATGGATTTATCCGTGTAGTTGACTATATGGGTGATGACAGCTCGATAGTACAAGCTGCTCGAGTATCTTATGGAAGAGGTACAAAGAAAAGTCTTGAAGACAAAGGGTTGATCAATTATCTGATGCGACATAGACATACTACGCCATTTGAAATGTGCGATATAAAATTTCATATTAAATTACCAATATTTATTGCAAGACAATGGATTCGTCACAGAACTGCAAGCGTAAACGAGTATTCAGCACGGTATTCTATCTTAAGTAACGAATTTTATGTTCCTGAAAAATCAAACCTGAGCCCGCAATCAAAGATTAATAAGCAAGGTCGTAGCACGGACACAGTTCCTGATGAAGTAGCGGATCGAGTTTTATCAATAATAAAAAATGATTCTGTAAATTGCTATAACCATTACGTTGAAATGATGAATGAAGACGCAGCGGGCAATGTTATCGATGAAAATAATATAGGTATTACCAGAGAGTTAGCCAGGATTAACCTCACACTCAATACCTATACTGAATGGTACTGGAAAATTAATTTACATAACTTATTGCACTTTCTTGCACTTAGGGCAGATCCTCATGCTCAATATGAAATCAGAGTGTATGCACAAGCAATGCTTGATGTAGTTAAAGCTTGGGTACCGTACGCTTACGAAGCGTTTGAAGAACATAAGATGTATGCTACATCAATTTCTCGAAAAGGCATGGAAGTTATTCGTCAAATGATTACCGGTAAAAAAATTGACCAAGAATCAAGTGGCATGAGTAAAAGAGAATGGGGCGAGTTGATGGTAAGCTTAAAATTATAGTGCTTGCATAAAATAATGAAAAAGGCAGTTATAATTTGTGGCCCAACCGCCAGCGGCAAAACTAATTTTGCACATGAATTTGCACGCAAAAATAACGGTGAGGTTATCAATGCTGACTCGATGCAAATATATCAGCAATTGCCAATTATCACGGCTTCACCTTCTCCGGAACTAAAACAAGATTTGCCATACCATTTATATAATTTTCTAGATATCGACACTGAGTTTTCAGCAGCAAAATACACCAACGCTGCTAGTTTATCTATTCGGGAAATATCCCATAGAGATAAATTGCCTATAATCGTCGGGGGCAGCGGCATGTATATCAACATGTTAATATACGGCTTTAGTTCCATACCAGATATCACTAATGACGTACGATCTCAGGCAAGAACTCTTCATAAAGAGCTAGGTTCCGAGATATTTTTTAACCTTCTAGAAACAATAGACCCTGAGGTCGTAAAAACGCTCAAGGTTGGTGATACACAAAGGGTAATCAGAGCTTATGAAGTAGTAAAGCAATGTGGTAAATCTATCCTGCATTATCAGGCTCAAAAGAGCACTCTTCCCTTACCCGAGTTTGACTTTGATATAATAGCACTAATGCCAGAGAGGAATTTTCTTTACGAAACATGCAACAGTCGTTTCTTGGCACTACTAAATGAAGGGGCTATTGAGGAAATACGATCAGTCCATCAACAATATCCTAGCTTAAACACAACAGCTATGAAGGCTCTTGGGGTACAAGAAATTATAGCATATACAAAAGGAGAGATTACTAAACAAAAAGCAATTGACCTTGCTACCGCTAAAACTAGACAATATGCAAAACGACAATGTACTTGGTTTAACAACCAGATAAAAACAAAGCGAATGATAAAATTTAGTAACTTTACTGAATACACCTCATTAATGAATAACATACCCCCCCTGTAAAAATCAGACTATAGTTAATTCAGATGAATTTGATGCCGGGCGCGAGGATACGAAGCCTATAGATAATAGGCGAATGACGAGCAACGATGCACGCAAGTTCATATCAATTAATTATAATAAATTTCTAAGCAAAACTTCTGCATCCATGTTACAAAAGGTTCTTAGATCACTTCAAGCTATCAATAGCAAGAAAACAACTTGAGTTTTTTATTTCCAACAGACCAGGGGGAAGTTTTTGTTTTAGCTTATAAAGATGTGTTTCAACCGTATTAGATTCAGCATCTTGGTGATAATTCCATACCTCCTGACGTAGATAATCGTTTTTAGCAAGATGACCTTCTACACACAATAACTTTTTGAATAAATCATTTTCTTTATCTGTTAAAAAAATAGATTTATCGTCTGAGGAAAGTCTGCCAAGCTGCTGGCTATACACCCAATCTTTATTAATACTACAAAACAAATTTTTACCATCTTGATATTTCTCAATGGTATGGATTAAGTCTATTAATTTAAAAGGCTTAGGACAGTATATTTCATTTGCAGATATTTTATTATTGGTACAATTGATCAATATATTTATTCGGAAGATAGGTATTTCCTGTTTACACAGCGTCTTATCAACAATCAATACATCAACCTTACCAAGAGAGTTAATATAATTTTTGCTGTCCGTCTTAATTAACTCAATTCTACAACTAACATTATCAACTAGAGCTTCATAAATGAAGGTATTATCACTTACTACAGCAACAAGTTTAGTGCTAAGGTTGGGTTTTTCCATAATTACAATCTGTTTACTCAAATCGTGTCTTGGTAAAGAAATTATACCAAACTCAATCACTTGTTATAACTTACGCTTTTTGCTGTCTGTCCACTCTCAACCCAAAAGCCGTCTGAAGGAGAAAGAGATGACGAAACTGCTCCTCTGTCGTCAAAAACAAAACACTCTCCTTGCCAGGTGCCATTAGCATTTTTTGTATCTTCAAGGTATTGTAAAATCCCTCCTTTCAGATGATATACTTCTTCTACTCCAAGTTTTCGAAGTAGTGCGGTAGATTTTTCACATCTAATACCACCGGTGCAATACATTGCTACTTTCTTATCCTTTAATAAATCCATGTGATTTATCGCCCATTCTGGGAACTCTCGGAAAGTCTTAGTTTTCGGATCAACTGCACCTTCAAATACTCCAACTTTTACCTCATAATCGTTACGAGTATCGATAGTAATGACATCACTTCTCTTAATAAAATTATCCCAATCACAGGTGTCTATATAATCCCCTTTTAATTTCTCAACATCTAGCTCACCGTATTTGAGTGCCACAATTTCTTCTTTTATTTTTACTTTGATTCTAGAAAAGGGCTGCTCGTCACAGTAATTAATTTTTATATTAATATCTTTTGCACCAGTTATCTTCCTAATTTCTTCCACTACGAATATAACGTTTGCTTCTAATCCTGAGATCGAACCATTAAAGCCCTCAAAAGCCACAAGAACTGTCCCTCGAACATATTTCTTCTTCGTTACTAATAAAATCTTTGGTAGCAGAATCGCCGGATCTTCTATATTGGTAAAACTATAAAAACTTAATACAGCAATTTTATTTTCATCACTCATTTTTTTATTTTGGTTTCAATTAATCTATTCTAGAAGGATATTTTTTTATATTTAATTTTTGATGATATTATATCAGATCTTTTCCAATTATTGTAGATAATTAAATGTTAGGTCTCAGCAATGCTTACTAGATACCTAGCTTTTATCAGTCGAGTTTTTATAAAATGTGTCCTAGCGAACAGATTAGAAAGCAGCATTATCAGACCAGATATGGATGACTAACCCCTATGATACTAATAAGCCGGCTTTTAACTTTATAGTTAGAAACATAAGTAATACCCACAAAATTTGGTACTTATTAGAGTTCTTTCTAAACTTGCTAATGAAGAGCAAGTGCTAGGAGTCTACGAAGCACAATATCGCAGCATACCCAAAGTACGTGAGGATCTGAGCACCAGAATGATAACGCAATTGCCTTCAATAGTAGAGTTTCGAAAGAACTCTATTTTATGGGCATGGCAACAAACATAGTAAATTCACGCCGTCTAACAAGAAGCACTACGTTCTTTTTATTGCCATTTTTTATCCTTTCATACACATTATTAAATTGCTCAACGTCATTTATATATTCCTGATTAATAGCCATAACCAAGTCTCCTATACGTAAATCAAAATTTAACTCTTGAGATATTTCTGTAACCACTACACCTTTACTATTCTGTTCCAATCCAAATTTAGAAATGACCATTGGTGAAATATTACTAAATGTCACCCCTCCTTTTTCTTTTGTCGATTCTACTGGCATTGCTTCATCTTCCTGTGGTTCTAGATCAACTATTTGAGCCACTATAGTCATAGGATTCCCATCTCTAATAACAGTGAGTTTTACTTTTTCCCCAATATGACAATCAGCAACAAAAAGTTGCAATTTTCTAGAATTTAAAACTATTTTTCCATTAAATTCTGTAATCAAATCACTGCGCTTTAAACCCGCTTTGGCTCCAGAACCACCAGAGCGAACACTTACAACTAATACTCCATATGTCTTACTAAGAGACAAAGCCTCTGCTAATTCCTTGGTGACCTGCTGCACCGCAATATCAAGCCTTCCACGACTAATTTTTCCTTTTTCTTTCAGCTGATTTACAATGTCTTTTACAGTATTGGAAGGAATGGCAAATCCAATACCAATATTTGTTCCTCCATTAATATCGGGAACAGAAGTGTTCAAACCAATAACTTTACCTTCAACATTAAATAATGGTCCGCCAGAGTTTCCTGTATTGATTGCCGCATCAGTTTGGATAAAATCATCAACCAACTCATCTTGGTTCATTCCCAAATCTCTTCCTTTGGAAGATATAATACCCGTGGTAACTGTCCCACCAAAACCAAGGGGATTACCTATAGCGATCACTACATCACCAATCCTAGCTTTAGTAGAATCTCCAAAATCCACAAAAGGTAATTTTTGTTTTACATCAATTTTTAGCAAAGCTAGATCTGTTTTGGGATCAGTACCCACAATTTTTGCTGGAAATTCGGTATTATCTGAGAGTTTTACATATATCTCATCAGAACCAGTAACCACGTGATCGTTAGTAATTATATGCCCCTCTTCATCTAGAATAAATCCAGACCCTAAAGCTAAAGCACTTTTACTACTATATAACTCATCAAAAGAAAAGGGCACATTAAATTTCTCAAAGAAATCATTGAACCTATCAAGCGGTAGTATTTCAGGCAACACCGATCCTTTTTGATTAGTTTCGTTGTTATATTTAACCGTATAGATATTGACAACCGTAGGCATCAATGGCTCTATAATATCGGCAAAACTAGTTATTTGTACAGGGATAGCAGCTATTGCTCTAACTTCGCAAAATAATCCTAAAATAATAAATGTAAGTATCTTTAAAATTTTCATACTATAATTTACTTTCCAATTTGTAAGTACCTAAAAAATTCGGCCTTAGGCGATAAAACAAACTGGGTATTTTCTTTGCTTAAGGACGATTTATAGGCCACTAATGAACGATAAAATTTGTAAAACTCCGGATCCTTAGAATAAGCTATATTATACAATTTAGCTGCCTCTGAATCTCCCTCACCCTTAGTTTTTTGAGCCTTCATATATGCTTCAGCTAATATAATCTTATTGTCTTTATCAGCACGCGCTTTTATTCTTGCTGATTCTTCTGCCCCTTCAGCCCTGATTTGTTTAGCCTCTTTATATCTTTCTGTCTTCATTCTCTGATAAATAGCATCGCTGTTTTCAGTAGGTAAATCAGATTTTAAGATTCTAACATCTATAATTTTTATACCAAATAGGGCGGCTTCTTTATGAACCAAATCTCTAATCTGTTGCATTAAATTCGCTCGTTGCTCAGTAAGCAAAGTGTTAAGTGGGAATCGTCCAATAACAGTCCTCATCGCCGATTCTAAAATCTTATTCAAACGCAAATTAGCTCCAGAATAATTATGAACAGTTTTGATAAACATGACCGGTTCAATTATCTTGTATTTGGCAAAAGCATCTACTATAAGCCTTTTTTCATCCGAAGCAGTTAGCTCTTTTTCCTCTGCACTGACATTCAAAATTCTTTTATCCAGAAATTGTACATTTTGAATAAAAGGAACTTTAATATTCAGACCAGGGTTTTCAACAATCCTTACAGCTTCACCAAACTGAAACACCACTCCGATTTCTTTCTGATCAACAGTAAAGAGAGCTCCAGCCAAAATTATAATTAAACCAAATGAAGTTATGGCCGTTATATACAATTTATTCATATTATTTATCATTAATCTGCCTAGTTTCCAATGGGTCTTTTTGTTGTATTGACATATGAGGTAACATACCATCACCTCCCATAATTACCTTATCTGCGTCTTGGAGTATCGCTTCTATTGTCTCTAGGTACAACCTACTCCTAGTAACATCTTTATTCGCATAATACTGATTATATACCGCATTAAATCGAGCTGAGTCACCCTCTGCTCTAGACATCACTTCAGCTTTATAGCCTTCCGCTTCCTGAACTATTTTTTCAGACTCGCCTCGAGCTCTCGGCAGAACATCATTTTTATATGCTTCTGATTCATTTATAGCTTTTTCCTTGTCAGCCTTTGCAGTCTGAACGTCGCGATATGCAGCTATTACTTCTTCAGGGGGCTCAGCTCTGAGCAATTTGACTTGTTCAATCATTACCCCGGAATCGTATTGGTCAAGAATTTGTTGTATTAATTGCTCTACTTTGTCTGCAATCATTTGTTTCTTATTAGAAAGAACAGCAGAAATTGGTGTATTGCCAATGACTTCACGTATTGCGCTTTGCGCTGCAGCTTTAACAGTTTCCTCTGGGCTTACAATATTGAAAACATATTTTGATAAATCATTTATGTGCCACATAACGTCAACATGTAATCCAATAATGTTCTCATCACCCGTAAGCATTATGCTTTCAGCTTTTACATCCGTTGCAGAAACAGCCCCTCCAACTCTGGCACGACCAGTCGAACGATAACCAACTTCAATACGCCTCGACTGATCAACTTTTTCTCTGATAATAATTTCTATTGGAGAAGGAAGATGATAATTTAACCCCGCATATCCAACTCTATTAAACTTACCAAATCTAACAACAATCGCTTGCTCTCCTTCTTCTATTTCATAAACCCCTGAACCAAGCCACAAAGCAAAAATAATGGCTGCAGCAGCAATAACAGTTTTAGCACTAAAATTAAACTGAAAATTATTCAAATTAAATTGATCTTTTCTTTTTTTAGTGAATACATTATCTTCTTGATCAAAATTATCCCAAGGGGATTTTTTAAAAATTTGTCCGTATATTTTATTTATCATTTACAAAACTGTAATTTAGTATTTTGAAAAACTCAAACCAACCTGTATTAATATATTGTAGTTAGAAAAATTTGCAAGCATGACAATCATTAAGTCCGATAGAATTAAAGAGATACGATCCAATTTGCTTTTATCAGATGGTTCCACTGTTCAATCTAGAGCTTCTGAAATCATTGTAAACGGCTTAAACATCGGCTTTTCTCTAGATATTACGGGAATTGAATTGGCTGAAGCAGAATCAATTCGAGACCAAACTATCAAAAAAATCCAAGAAGCTACCGATTTTGAAAAAATTAACATAGTATTAACAAGTACTCGCAAAAGTCAAAACACACCTACTGAAAAACCTAAAATACAGATTGAAGGGGTTGGTAAGATTTTGCTCATAGCATCTGGTAAAGGAGGGGTTGGTAAATCTACTATTGCCGCTCTGCTTGCGCATAAATTGAAAAACGATGGCAAAAAAGTAGGTGTGGTTGACGCTGATATTTATGGCCCATCGATACCTCATCTCTTTTCTCTAAAAGGAAAACCTGAACTTGACAATAATAAGATGGTTCCCCTGGAGAATTATGGTATTGTTGTTAACTCAATCGGTTTTTTGACCGAACCATCAGCTTCGATTAGTTGGCGAGGCCCTATGGCAAGTAAAGCTATATATCAATTACTTTCCTTAACAAAATGGGGAAGCCTTGATTACTTAATTATAGATTCACCACCTGGAACTGGAGATATTCACTTAAGTATTTTACAAAATTATATTATAGACCAAGTGATCATGGTAACCACTCCTCAGAAAATATCAGAAATCGACGTCAGCAGAGCAGTTAGTTTATATAAAAAATTCCATGTACCAATCTGGGGTGTTATCGAAAATATGAGCTATTATACCCTTCCTCAAACTGGTGAGAAAATAGAAATTTTTACAGGCAATGGAGGCAACAAAATATCTTTTGAGCACAAGCTAGAGTTATTGACAAAATTGCCAATAGACTCAAAACTGTCTATAGCTTGTGACGCAGGCGATGATTTAAGCGAATTCTCATACTTACTGGATGCGGCAAAATTACCATAAATTTGGAATTTAGCTAGTAAAAGAAGCTATCTCATTACGCAGGAACATTTCTTAGTCTCTTCGTCAGAAGTCTCTTTAGCTGAATTAGCAAGGGATTTTACTATATAAACTACTTAGGAAATCCATAAGAAAATGGTATAATTAGCGTATAAAGCTTATGGATTTTAAATTATGCCTATAGAAAATATT
>JAIOYD010000037.1 GCA_021741285.1 Rickettsiaceae bacterium
AAAGAAATTTATGTTTGCGCTCTGAATGGTTTGTTGCTGGCAGTTATTGGAATTGTACTTACTTACTTATTATTTGCTGAAATAAAGTTGAGTCTAGTTTTTGCTAGCGCAGTAGTAATAAATTTTACCATCGCTGGTTTTTTAGGTTCTTGTATTCCAATAATACTTAATCATTTTGATATCGATCCAGCCACGGCTTCAGGAGTTTTTCTGACTGCTTGTACTGATGCTATAGGTTTTTTTAGCTTCTTGGGGCTAGCATATTTCTTCTTGGTTTAATTTTTCTTGGCTTGGATTAAGCACTAAAAACTTAGATTAATATACTCAGTATAGTTATAATCATACAATGAAAATTGGAATATTAACAAGAATACCAAAGATAGTATCGCTTTGTATTTACTTAAGGCATGACATATCAAAGCAAATTTATTGGTAGATTTATTAATAGACGAGTAATTAACTAATTTTTGAACTCTTTTCAAACTCCAGTTTTCTGATAGCTCTTTGTACGTCCACAAATTTTTCGATATTATCATAATAAACCTATTTTTTTATTTGGCATTACATCTAAATTTATGCTATACAATAAATGTACGGTTTTCAAGTAAAATCTTTTTTAGGAGTAAAATTATGAATCATGGCGGGCAAAGAACTGGTGCTGGTAGGCCAAAAGGTCAAGGTAGGTATGGAACCTCAACCAAAGCAATTCGAGTTCCAGATTATTTAGTTGAAGATATACAAGATTACTCCTTGCATGGAGGGTATAAAATTCCTTTTTTTAGCTCGATGGTAGAAGCTGGGTCCCCTTCAGTAGCAGAAGATCATATTGATGAAATGTTAGATATGAATAGCTTACTTATAAAAAATCCACACACTACTTTCTGTGTCAAGGTAACTGGGCTGTCCATGATTGATGCTGGAATTTATGAAGGAGATAAATTGCTTGTCGATAGCAGTATCACGCCCATTGAAGGAAAAATTGTTGTTGCTGCCCTTGATGGTATGCTAACTGTAAAACGCCTGGGTTATATCGACAGAAAGCCCTACTTACTTCCCGACAATCCCAATTTTGATCCTATCCCAATTTTAGAGAATTCAGAAGTGCATATTTGGGGAGTTGTAACTAATATCTTAAGAAGTTTGTGAGGAATTTATGTTATATGAAGTAGAAAATCTAGAAAAAGCACGAAAATTTTTATCAACAGCTACAATAAAAATTGTGCTTACTAACCCCCAGGGAAGCACTAGATATTACGGCATGCGAGTAATTGACTATATTTTTAAAACTTTGCGACAAGAGTTTCCTGATAAAATAAATGGAGTGGTTGTTAATGCTTATGATGATTACTCCGCTTTTGTTAATGCCAGAAAATTGGGTTATAAGGAAATTCAATATTTCAATAGAGCTGCCTGATAGGTCTTTACAACATCAATTTCTTATTGCTTTTTTAATAAAATTTGACTACAACCTCTATAATACCAGTTTGGCCAGGTAGCAAAATGGTAATGCCGTGGACTGCAAATCCTCTATCGCCGGTTCGATTCCGGCTCTGGCCTCCACTTTTTTCCTACACATATACTCATGTTTTAAGTTAATTCAGATGAATTACTAATGATGCAATATATCGAACAATTCTTAGAAATGGCTCTCGCCGAAAGGGGAATCGCTGAAAATACGCTCATAAGTTACAAACATGATCTGCTAGATTTTAGAGTTTTTTTACAAAAGTTAAAAATAAAAGAACTAAGCATTACTTCAAACGAAGTTGAACAATACATAAAACTATTAAGTAATAATGAAATTTCACCTCGCTCAATCAATCGCAAAATATCCACATTAAAAAATTACTACAATTTTCTAATTAGTGAACATTATACTGAATATAATCCAGTGCTAATCGTAGATTTACCAAAATACCAAAATAAGCTTCCCAGCATAATATCTGTAGAACAAATCAGAACTTTACTTAATTTTCATACTGAAACTGAGTCAATAGAGGAGGTACGCCTTAGGGCCATGATGCATCTTATTTATGCAAGTGGCCTTAGAGTGAGCGAACTAGTATCACTGAAATTAATAGACATAGTAAGCGGTGGCTACACGTTACAAGTCAGAAAATCATTCGTTGTAAAGGGGAAAGGAGGAAAAGAAAGAATTGTTGTAATTAATGACAAAGCCAAATCTTCAATTGAAAATTATTTGAAAATAAGAGAAAAATTCTGCCTTGGCAAATCATTAAAAGCAAAAACTTTCTTCTTTTCGAGTAATTCTGGCTCTGGTCATATGACTAGGCAGAATTTTGCCCAGCTTCTGAAAAAGGCGGCGTCTCTGTCTGGGTTAGACCCAACAGATATATCCCCACACATTCTCAGACATAGCTTTGCTAGTCATTTGCTCGAAGGTGGAGCAGATTTACGAGTAATTCAAGAATTACTTGGTCACTCGGATATAAGCACAACTCAGATATATACTCATGTTCAGACAAATCATTTGAAAAAGACTTTGAAAGAATTTCATCCTCTCGAACGTAAAAAAACCTAGTTTGATTTGTAACAACAAATATATCTTCTAAAAATTAGGCGAATTAAAGGCAAAAAAATATAATGACACCCAAGCAATGGAGATCATCTATACAGAAAAATAACTCCTAATCGTAAAGTGGTTATCCTGAGCTTGATGGGTTTTAATATATATATATATGTGGTACCTCTGGCCGGACTCGAACCGGCACACCCAAAGAGCAACAGATTTTGAATCTGTCGTGTCTACCATTCCACCACAGAGGCTTAACGACCAACTTTTACCCAATAATTCTCACTATGTCAATTAATATCCCAGGTTTTTACGCCAAACTTCTATGTGCTCTATGGAAGATAATTGCTGTTGTAATGTCTCATAGGGTTCACCTTTATGCACGAAGCTGACGTACACTCCCCCTATAATGAACAATTCCCTTATAAGTGAGGTAAAAGGCTGTAAGAGCAATAAATTAGATAATATTTAATCTATTTCGTTATATATTGATAATGTATTTTTAAGCATGCGCTCCAGGGAGAAATTCGTTGCAACCATTTTGCGTGCATTAGAAGTAACTTCTTTTGCTTGATTTGAACCAATTATTGTTAGGCAATGTTCAATTTTTTTAGCCAAATCATCACTATCTCCAGCTTTAACATGAAAACCAGTCACTCCATCTTGAATAGTCTCACAAGCGCCACCAATATTTGTTGCTATAACTAATTTTTCCATAGACTGAGCTTCTATTATAGTTCTGCCAAACGCTTCTGGCTCAATAGAAGTAGAGAGTACTATGTCTGCAATACCGTATAAACCAATCATATTTGGTTCATTACCAAATAACTGCACACGATTTTGTATCTTATATTCTTGGATCTTTTCTTGAATTTCACTTACAAAACCAGGGTGCTTGGCCAAATCACCAGCTATAATACAATAAAAATTCAGATGTTTAATTTTTTCTAGCGCATCTATTAAAACAAGATGCCCTTTCCACCTTGTCATTCTAGAAGGAAGCAATAACACAGGCATATTTGGTGGTATATTGTATTTTCCTCTGAACTTGCTCAGCAGTTCGTCAGAAAGTTTTTCTTGTGTAAATTCCTCATGATTTACACCACGATAAATAACCTGAATTTTATCTTTATTTATTTTATAATTTTTAACAATGTGGTTTTTAACAAAGTTTGAGACAGCGATTACTTTAACCCCTTGGGTCATTACACTATTGTAGTATTTTTTTATACTATTTTTAAAATTATAAATGCCATGAAAAGTAGTAATAAGTTTCACGCCTGTAGCTTTTGCAGCAAAATAACAGCTCCAAGCCGGAGCTCGTGATCTAGCATGGACAATATCTACATTATAACTGCGCATAATATTGGCAATTTTACCAGCATTTCTCCAAATAGTAAGCGGGTTTTTACTTGCCACATTCATTTTTATATGAATAGAACCATCCTGTTCTAGTGAATCGACAAGAGGCCCCCCGGCAGAAATCACAATTGAAACATTACCTGATTCAATAATTTTTTTTGCTATTTCAAGCGTACCACGTTCGACCCCACCAGAAACTAGAGCAGGCACAACTTGCAAAATAGTTTTTTTATGATATTTTTTTTCTATACCCATATAAGTAATATGATCATAATAATCGATGAATTTTTTACATTCCAATAACGAGCAGATAATAGCCTATCATAACCATTTTGTTGCTAAAAAGGAAGCCCCTTATTTAATATTTCATCACGGGCTTATGTCCAACATGAACGGAGATAAAGCCTTATTTGTTGAAAATTATTGCAAAGAAAGGGGTTATAACTTCATTAGATACGATAATTATGGGCATGGAGCCTCATCTGGCAAATTCATCGATCAAACTATCAGCAGTTGGCTTGAAGGATTGCTACTAGTTATTAAGCAACTTACAACGGGGCCCGTAATCTTGGTTGGATCAAGCCTTGGAGCATGGATCTCTGTTTTAGCTGGAATGATTGTACCAAAAAGAATTATTGGTATAATTACTATATCAGCAGCTTTTGACTTTACTGAAGAACTAATATGGAATGGCATTGACCTTGAGCAGAAAACCAAGCTACAGCAGAATGGTAGTTGCGAAATTGGCGGAGCGAATCCTGAATGTTCTCGAAAATACCCAATCAGCCTTAACTTAATTGAAGATGCAAGGCAACATTTGTTACTTAATCGCAATAATATAGATATTACCTGCCCAGTGCATTTGATTCATGGAATGCAAGATATTGATGTACCTTATACCATTTCAACACGCGGAGCAGGGAAAATTAAATCCAATAATGTAGTGATAAAATTAATTAAAGATGGTACCCACAGCCTATCACGACCTTCTGATCTTCAACTTTTATGCAACTCAATAGAAGAAATCTGTCAATATTAGACCTAAATAGAAACCCTTATTCCTATTACCCCTTCATGAGTACGATACTTTATCTTTGGAGATAAACAATTGTTTTTAATAGCAACATCTTTCATGTGATAGTAACGATATCCCAAATCTAAATTTAATTTTTCTGTTACAGAATAGCTTACACCTGACATCACTTGTATGGCCGGGCTATACCTAACATAATCACCACATTTGTTACGTTCTTCATACCTCACTAAGCCAGCTCCCACTCCTATAAAAGGTGTAAAATTGCTATTATTAACGTAGTCATAATAAACATTAGCTATATAACTAAAGCTCTGAACATAACCAAATGCTTTGCCTAACGGTTTAACTTGTCCTTTAACAAAATTTCTACTTGGAAAGTCTCGAATGAGCACAAATTTATCAAAAACGTGCTTTCTATAAGCTACTTCAGCCTCCACTCTAAAATTTTCATTAACTCGGTAACCCGCCAAAATGCTAAAGGCGTAACCATTTTTTATTACATCTATACCTATAGGTTTCATGGTTCCATGTTCTGGTATTGGTTTATATGACGGATAATGACTGAAAGCACCACTACCACCAATATAGAAATTAGATTGACTCATGTTTTCTGCTGTAGCTACAAATGGTAAAAAGCTAAATAATACAATGAAATTTAGGAATAATACTCGATTGGTCATATAATATTACTTTTAATTAAACAATTACTTTTCAAAAAAAAAATTATATTTAGCTTATTGTCATGCAAAAGTCAATAGTTATTAAATAATTATTATTTTATGTTTACAAAAAAAATTATAAAACCATAAAGATATTAGTAAGTATTAATGATAATTTTATATAATGTTGGATAAGGTAAAGCTTACGCTAAAGATTTACTGAATGGCAACTACACGCTGGTTTTAAAAGAAGTAAACCTAATAATGTTAACGTATTAAGGTAACTCTAATATTGATTAGCCTATAAGCAACTCAGGCAGATATAAAGAGATCTAAAGTGCTAAGCTCTTGATAAAACTCTGGATCAACATTGCCACCTGTAATAAGAATAAGTATAACTTTATTGTGTGGCTGATGTTGTAACCATGAATGAGCAGCTGCCATACTTATTGCAGCTGACGGCTCGCATGTTATTTTCATCATTTGAATTAACCATGCTGTCCAATAGCGAATGGATTCCTCTTCTACCAAATGAAATTCATCGAGATTTCTTAGGTATTTAAGAGTTCTTGAAGATACTGAAAGTGCCCGAAGTCCATCAGCAATAGTATCAGGAGAATGAGTAAAACGAAAGATCTCACTACTATTTAGAGATTGATGAGCATCATTGGCAACGCTCGGCTCGACGCCATGTAACTGCGCGGTTGGCCTTAATAATTGTTTTGCCAAATAGCTACCAGCGAGCAAACCTCCTCCCCCACATGGACCAAAAATTGCGTCTGTTTTTTCGCCCATTTGGTTAAGCTCTAAAAGAGCTTCGTAACACATGGTACCAGCACCAGCAATTGTTTCATCGTCATCTGAAGGGTGCAGGTAATAAAAACCATTTTGCCCATCAGCTGCTGCCGCGTCTTCAGCTTCTTGCCTTGTAGCAACCTCAACAACATTGGCACCATAATATTTTGCTATTCGCTTTTTTATTGGCGAAACATTTTCTGGCAGATAAACCCTTGCTTCGATTCCAAATAATTTAGCCGCATATGACATTGCAAGAGCATGATTCCCCGTACTATAAGCAACAATTTTTTTAGGCATTTTTCCTTTTTCCCTAAGCACTAATAGGTGATTCAACACACCACGAATTTTGAATGCGCCAGTTTTTTGCACCGCATCCATTTTAAAATAAATTTTACTGCTTAGCATTTCATTCAATAAACTTGAATGCAATAATGGAGTTTTATGAATATATGGTTTAATTCGGGTATAGGCTTTTTCAATATCTGGTATGGTTTCAGCTAAATTGTTCATATTTTTATAAAAATCTGGTATTTCTACTGAATATTAAAGCTACTCAAATATAGTATAAGTAGTGGTTGTAAAAAACCTATATACAATAGGTAATCGACAAACAACAAGATACAAAATACTAATCAATTTACTAATATCTCTTGAAAACATTAGACTAAGACATTATATAGCCAATTAACGACATAATACAGAAAAATTTATAATAGGTTTGCATAAGTGATAGCTCTCGAAAAAAAGACTCTTCCGCTGTTAGTACTTCGTGATGTAATAATATTTCCAGGAACTATTGCTCCTATCTTTATTGGGAGAGAAAAATCGCTTAACGCTCTACTTGCTGCGAAAAGAATTGATGATGGTCAACATATACTTTTAACAACACAAAAAAAACAAGATATAGAAGAACCTGGTTCGCATGATCTATTCCGAATAGGAGTGCTAGCTAAAATTATTCAAACGATAAAATTACCAAATAATAATGCCAAAATACTTATAGAAGCAGTCAATAGAGTCAAGCTTACAAACATCACGGGTGAGGATATGTTTGTTTCTGAATACAACATTGTCTCAGATAAAGAAGTAACTGACCTAGATATCCTCAATGACTCAACTATATCTGTTATTGAGTCTTTTAAGGAATATGCAAGGGCAAATAAAAAGATTAATTTGGAAATATTAAATATCCTCTCCGAACAAAGAAACCCAAGTTATATCACCAATATTATAGCATCGCACCTAACATCAAGAATTGATGTTAAACAATCTATACTCGAGCAAACAGACATTCAAAAACGTGCTGAACTATTACTCGAGATTCTTACATCTGAGAATGCTCAGATGGATACGGAACAGATAGTGCAACAAAGAGTAAAGAAACAAATTGAGAAAACTCAAAGGGATTTTTACCTAAACGAACAAATGAAAGCCATCCAACAAGAAATGGATGGTAGTTCTGATAAGTCTGATTTTTTTGATTTAGAGAAAAAAATAAAAAAGTTGAAGCTTTCTACTGAAGCAAGAGAAAAAGCAACAAGTGAACTCAAAAAGCTTAAGATGATGAATCAACTTTCAGCAGAATCTTCTGTTGTTCGCAACTACCTCGACACACTGCTTTCATTGCCATGGGGCAAAAGAGATAAAAGCCCTATTAAAATTAACAAAACAGAAGAAATTCTTGACCGAGACCATTATGGATTAAAAAAAGTCAAAGAACGTATTGTAGAATATCTTTCTGTTCTAAAGAGATCGCGCAAAATAAGAGGCCCTATTTTATGCCTGATTGGCCCTCCAGGCGTGGGAAAAACCTCGCTGGTAAAATCTATTGCTGAAGCAATGGATAGAAAATATACCAAATTTGCGTTAGGAGGAGTCAGGGATGAAGCGGAAATTAGAGGTCATAGAAAAACTTATCTAGGCTCCATGCCAGGGAAAATCATTACCTTGCTAAAAAAATCAAAGGTTGATAATCCCGTTATGTTGCTCGATGAAATAGACAAAATGAGTGCTGATTTTAGAGGTGATCCAGCATCAGCATTACTTGAGGTACTTGACCCAGAACAAAATTCACACTTTGTCGATCATTATTTGGAGGTTGAATACGACCTATCTAATATTATATTCATTGCAACAGCAAACTCATACGACTTACCACGCGCCCTACTTGACCGTATGGAAATAATTAATATTGCTGGTTATATTGAAGAAGAAAAACTAGAAATAGCAAAGAATCACCTAGTGACTAAACAACTAAAGATGCATGGGATGAAACCTCACGAGTTGGTTATACCAGACGACACCCTTTTGGAATTGATTAGATATTATACCAAAGAATCTGGTGTTAGATCGCTGGAGCGCGAGATTGGTGCGATTGCTAGAAAAGTATTAACAAGGATTCTTAAAAATAAAGATCTCAAAACTGTAACGGTCACCCCAAAAGATCTAGAAGAATATCTAGGGGTAAAAAAATATCGCTTTGGTTTAGCGGAAAAAGATGATCAAATCGGCACTACTACTGGTCTTGCTTACACTGAAGTTGGAGGTGATTTATTAAGTATTGAAGCAGCTTGCTTTAAAGGAAAAGGAGGCATTAAGTCAACTGGCAAGCTTGGCGAAGTAATGAAAGAGTCAGCTGAAGCGGCTTATAGCTGTTTTCTTTCAAAAGCTAAAGACCTAGGATTAAAAGAAAGTGAGTATAAAGAATTTGACATACATCTTCATGTACCTGAAGGGGCAACTCCAAAAGACGGGCCTTCTGCAGGTATTGCAATCTATACTACCCTAGTGTCTCTTATGACAAAAAATCCTGTTAACAGAAATGTAGCAATGACTGGAGAAATAACTCTGCGCGGTAAGGTATTACCTATAGGTGGTTTAAAAGAAAAACTTCTTGCCGCAGTCAGAGGCGGAATCAAAACAGTTCTTATTCCAGAAGAAAATGTCAAAGATTTAAAGGATATTCCTACCAATATTAAAGATAATATAGAAATTATTCCTGTTTCCACTATTGATCAAGTACTAGAGCACGCTTTAGTGAGAAAAACTAAAAAAGAGACACCTGTATCTTAGGCAGAGCGCTAAGCCATCTTGAACTTGATGGCCTGCGCAGCCCATCAAAATCTCCACTACGAACATAAGCTTACATATTCTTCTTGATAATTCTTAAATATATGATATTAAGTTACGATAATTTAACTTAATATAAAATAATGTGTACTAGTCAAGATTTGATCTTACAGACACCATAATTTACCCCATCTGATTGTCGGTTGAATTTTGACTGTCAGATAAGTATTCAAGGTACAGGATTTCATTATTTTTCTCAAGAGCCAATTTTTTGCTATCT
>JAIOYD010000038.1 GCA_021741285.1 Rickettsiaceae bacterium
GCAACAAACCATTCAGAGCGCAAACATAAATTTCTTTTGTAATTACTCTTCTAGTGCTGGCGCTAGTAATTTCTCGATTTGCAAGTGCTCGTACAGTTACAGTCATAACTTGGGTGCCAGCATTTCCGCCCATAGAGGCAACGATAGGCATAATTGTAGCTAATGTAATTAATTTGGCGATAGTATCGCTGAACTGATTAATTACAAGTGAAGTAAGGCATGCTGTAATAAGATTGACGAATAACCATGGAAACCTGCTCTTGGTTGTGGTGTATAAGTTATAGAAAATATCGCTGTTATTAACACCTCCTAGGTGCAGAAACTCACTTTCTGCTTGCTCTTCAACGATATAAATCATGTTGTCAATTGAGATGCTGCCTACAAGTTTTCCCTGCTTCGTTGTTACTGGAACGATAGTTAGGGCGTATTGCTTAAATATAAAAGCCAATTCATCAAGGTCGGTGCTAGTATCAGCTGCCATAAATTCATAGTTCATCAAATCAACTAGAGGAACATTTCTCGAGGTTTTTAACAACGTGCATAGCAGTATAGTTCCCACGGGTTTGAATCTACTATCAACAACTATTGCCGCATGAAAGTCGGCACTAATATTACTTCTTCTAATATAATCAATGGCCTGACCAGCAGTCCAGTGCTGTCTTAGTGAAACAAAGTCTTTCTCTAGAACTCGGCCAGCAGTATTTTCGGGATACCGAAAACCTTCTATGATTTGTTGGCGTTTCTCATTTTGAAGTTTGGCAATCAATAATTCTTTTAATTCGGTATCAAGAGCTTCTATCACTTCAATAGAATCTTCAATATCCAGTTCATCAATCAATCTAGCACTTACATCGAGGCCTAGAGCTTCAATTGCCGGCTGTTTGTTACCATCGCTCAACCAAACAAGTACTTCTGAGTTAAGCATACTGGCAATGGCTGGGAAAATAATGTGATAATATTTGCGATTAACGTTATCTAAAAAGTCTGCTAAATCCGCATAGTGTAGCTCAAGAAGCAGCAGAGCTGCTTTTTCTACATTACCGTTAGTGACTAGATCATTAATATACTCAAATTGCTGGGCGAGTTTATCTTGATGATCAGGTGATATAGTGTTGAGCTCATCTTGCATAATTCCTCAGTCTGTGAATAAGAATTATAGAAATTTTTCTTTTAAAAATTCAGTGATTTTATATTTAATAGCACTAAAAATTATTACTCTCTTACTTATATCAATGTTCATATTTAGTGAAGCCACAAATGACCCCGCACGCTAACACCAGAAATTTGTATAGTAAAAATGGTACGGCCGAGAAGATTTGAACTTCCACTCCTTATCAGAACAGCGACCTCAACGCTGCGCGTCTACCATTTCGCCACGGCCGCGTATAGGAAACTTGTTTCTGTATAGCAAGTTTTCTAAGTAAAATCAATTACATAATGCAAATTTAGATATGTAAGAAAATATAGCTATAATAAATTTTGTGTTTTTACGCCAACTGATTTTAACATATTAGCTGTTTCGCAAAGAGGAAGCCCAATAATGTTTGAGAACGAACCGGAAAGATAAGAAACGAATGATTCAGCATAGCCAGTAAGGGTATAACCTCCCGCTTTACCAATTCCTTCGTTGGTAGAACAAAAATACTCAATATCTGCGTTTGATAGATATTTAAATTTGACTGTTGATTTTACCACTTTTATTAATTTTACAGTTTCGGTAGGAGTTTTTCTGATTACACATACCCCAGTATAAACGCTATGACGTTTTTGTGATAAAAGCTTTAAACTTAGCCTAACGTCTTCGGAGGTCATTGCCTTTCTCATAATACGTCTGCCAACTAACGGTATAGTATCGGCGCCAATAATAATCCCTTGCTCGATCGTGGTAGCTACAAAAGCTGCTTTTTCAAAACTTAATCTGAGCGCCAAGAGTCTGGGAAGTTCACCAGGGCGTTCGGATTCATCAATATCAGAAGGAATAACAAAATCAGGGTTTATTCCAATTTGACGGAGCAACTGAAGCCTCGCCGGTGATGCTGAGGCCAAAATAATTGGTAAATTCATACAAGAGTCTAGTATCTAAGAATGACTCTGCCATTCGTTAGGTCATAAGGAGTCATTTCAACACGAACTTTATCACCAGCAAGAATACGAATCCGATTTTTACGCATTCTACCGGAGGTATGAGCAATAAATTGATGACCATTTTCAAGTTTTACTCGAAAATGTGCATTTGGAAGTAATTCTAAAACTTCTCCATCAAACTCAATTAACTCTTCTTTAGCCATAAAAATTCTAAGTTGTTAAAATCTGTCGATTGATAATAGCAACTATAGCCAATTATTGCAAGATCAAACTCGGGTTATGTGGATTGTGTTTTTTTAGGGCTTTGACGCATTAGTAACCTAACAATCCGCTTTACTATACATATGTTCAAGAAGAGAATTTCTATGATTCTTTTCCGGCCCAAAGCGTCTTAATTATGAAAAATCTGTAATTGACATAGTTTTTACATACTTTGACCAGGAGGATCTTTTTTTACTGGAGGGGGAGCAGATTGTGATCTAGGTCTGGTTGTCGGCTGATTGTGCATGACCTCTGCTATTTTGGCTACTTCCTGCTTGACAAAGGGAGGTACTGACATTGATTGAGATCGGGATCTGGTTGTTACTTCCCTGTCTTTGCCGCTTTTAGCCTGGCCTCTATCTTGTGATTGTTCAAAGGATTGTTCAAATGCCTCAATTACCTTCTCAGGTTTTTTTACTGTTTTGATCGAACTGTTAAAGTGAGAAGATTGTTGATCTATAATTCCACTTGCAAATTTATCGGATTTGTTAAGGCCAAATTCAGGATTGGTCTTGATAGAATGACAACCAATTGTTCCACCTTGTACACCCGCCATTTCCTGGGTGTGTCCACCTGCAAGTTGGCTAAGAAAATTCTTTTTACCTATTTCAGATTTTGGATCGATGTCAAGATAAGCGCTTACTACCTCTCGAGTCTCGTTGGCTTGTGCATAACCTGTTCTATCTTTACCACTTTTACAAAAATTAACATCATGTGGATATTCCTTGGCTATTTTTTCTCCAACCACAGCATGAAGCGCTCAATCAGGTGCTTTGACAGAATTTTTAACTATAGCCATTTTGGCAGTAAGTTCTAAATTTACGTTTTCAGAATTGGCTAGGATGGTAGAAGAATCTACTAAACTTCGCGCACTAGTTGCTACATATAAAGATTGTACAAGGTCAGGCTTTGATAACTGAAGAGCTTTTAGTTCTTTGCGCGCTTTTGTTTGAGTAGTTTCATAAGCTCTAAAGCTCAGTGCTTCTACAAAATTACCAAATCTGGATCCACCTTTTTGTAGATATTTACTAACGTTTTTTAAGCCTTCTTGCCCTTCTATGCCTTTGCCTACACTAGCTAGGTTTTGTTCGAACTGCTTAGTATCTCTTCCTCCACCTCCAATTAATCTCCACCTGTTAATGGGAGAAGCTGAAACACTAACGCCTTCAACCCCCTTCTTTCCTTTCTTTAGTTGATCAGCAACAAAATTCTCTCCACGAGCATTAAAAGGTGTTTTGCTAGTTAGAATATTGAGATTCATTTTCCCGTCTGGAGGAAGGAAAGTTTTCAATTGCCTTAAATTTTCATCAGTAATTTCTTGCCTTGCTTCCTTACTTACCGTCTTGACTTTAGTTGTTGGAGTTCCTGAGTGTAGAGTTTGTGATAAAACCTTAGGCTCAGGCGAGGTCGCGCTAGAAATCGCCGTAACTTTTTGGTATGCGTTGCGTACGCCAACGATGTCACTTAGCAATTGAGTAGGTATCACTTTGTTCCCAAGGGATATATCTAAAGCAACGGGTCTTAGTAAATCTTGCTTATATTTATCCATTTTGTCAAACCACTCAACTCCACAAGGTTTTCCAGGGGTAGATCGAGCAATATCTTGATATTGATTTATCTGTTTATCTGTTAAACCGTTAAGCATAATTTCAGCTTCATAGACCGTATGAGGTTTTGAGTTTTTGTCTAAAGCAGTAGTTAATGTTACAATATGTTGATGATCATCTTTAAAATTAGCAATTTCGCTGGCAAACTTTAATTTCTTTTCTGGCTCGGCAATACCGCTGCTTTCTAAAACATGAAGCATTTGTGTGTTATAATTCTTTACGGTTTTACTACCCAGATTATCCATATTTACCATAGCGTCTGTAGCTATGTGCATTAATTTTTTTTTCGCTACCTCCTTTGCTTGCGGAGAGAGGTCAGACTTATCAATTAAATCTGAAGCTCCTCTTGTTTGGTTCAAGAGCTGCATTGCATATTTTTCAGGAGCGTCTAGCTTTAGTAAGGTCTCATCGGTAGTAACTTTTCGGGCATCTCTCACAAGGGAAGACGTTCCATTTCCTAAATCTTGGCTTTCATGCCAAACTATACCTAGTCTATTATCTTTAATTTGATCAAGTTTTTTTTATTGCTCCAGATAGGTCTCCGTCTATAAAAAGTTTCTGAGCTTCGTTTCTTCTTGCTCTAATATCGATTACAGATGGGGGTGCACCATCAACTCCTTTAGCGAAAGCTAAAGTTTTTTCTCTATTGTCATTCAATATTTCAAAGTTACTTTTAGACATAATTGGGATCCTAATATGTTCAAATCTATCTATTGATCATATCACTAAATAAAGAGGAGATCTTTACCAAAAAAAAGCTATGGGATTAGATTTGTTAAAGAGGGTGTTAATTTTGTAATGAATATCAATTACCGGAAGAGTCTACCCATTTATAGGAAGTTGGATCACTAAAGACTTTACGTAAAAACTGATTGTTAATTGTATGGCTTGTTTTGTACCCATGCAATTCGCCAATAAAGCTGCCACCACCAGAAAATAAGTCGCCAAGTAAATCTAGGAGTTTGTGGCGAACAAATTCATTCTTATGCCTTAACCCCTCATGATTCAATATGATGTCTTTATCAATTCCGATTGCATTATCAAGAGATGCTCCTTTTGCTAGTCCTTTGCTTTGAAGGTAATCTAATTCGTGTACAAAGCCAAAAGTCCTTGAATCGGCTATCTCATCCTTGAAACTTACATTTGATGAAAAAACATGTTGCTGTTTGCCGATTACGGGGCTTGCAAAATCGATAGTTAAATCAATATAAGCTTCCATAGAAGGGCGGGCAATAATTTCTGAGCCACCACCGTCAGTAACTCGAATTTCTTTAATTAGTTTTAGATACCGCATAGCAGCATTTTGTTGCTTTCTCCCTGCGCATTCTATCATAAAAACGAAAGGCTTGCTGCTTCCGTCCATAATTGGTACTTCTGGACCATCAATTTCGATAATGATGTTGCTAACAGAGCAGCCCCAGATTGCTGCCATTAAGTGCTCAATAGTGGAAACTTGCGTTCCAGCATCGTTTCTAATTGAGGTAGAAAGTGTGGTGTCAAACACATTATAATAAGATGCTTGTATTTTATTATCGCAAGCTGTAACGTCTGTCCGTACAAATACTACGCCAGTATCTGGCTTGGCTGGTCTGAGAGTAACCTGCGTTTTTCTTCCAGAGTGAACTCCTATACCATAGCAGCTAATAGGATTTTGGATTGTAGTCTGCATGTTAAGCAATATTAATTTTTATTTACCAACTAAATTAGCATCCTACTCAAGGCTTGTATATATAGGCAACGAAATTATTATTACTAAATGTTTCATAGTATCCGTTTTAACTTTATTAAAAAAAACTCTAGACCCAAGAAAGAAGTTTTGTTATAAGTGTCTTGGTATTTTTTATTCCTCGGTAGCTCAGTGGTAGAGCAAACGGCTGTTAACCGTTTGGTCGCTGGTTCGAATCCGGCCCGAGGAGCCATTCCGTACGAGTGGTAGTTTTTTTGAATATGTCAAACGGGAAACGCAAGGTAAACTCTAGCTTGTGGCCTTTTAGTTTCAGGTTCTGAAATACGAAATTCAACATTTCGCGTTTTTTTGACATTTCAGAACCTTTGAAGGTTTCTAAGGCTTCAGAGGCAAAGTTTATCAGCATTTCAGTGGTGTTGATGAATTGATCATCTGTTTCATCGTAAGCATGTAATAATCTACTAATTTCATACTGACGATCTTTTAATCTTTGTTTTTTAGTTTGGAATTCTTCTTTAGTGAGCTCTCCTGCTAGTCGTAAATCCACCAATGCACTGAGTTTATTTTCAATCTCAGTATGTTCTTTCTTTAATGCAGCTGTTTCTTGAATATGGCAAGACTTTTTAGCCTCATTAGTGTTTTTTAGGTGGGCAAGTGTATCTTTTAATATTTCCTGGTCTTCAATGCCTATTGTAGCAAAAACATCTTCAACTTGGTTTAGGATCTTATCTTCCCTTACATATAGTTTTTTATTAGGATTCTTTGGATCCCAGGTAGCTAGATAAGTCCATTCATCAACTTTACCATTTGAATATGTTTTCTTCTTAGTTTCAGCTGTTATCACTCTGCCAGTTATAGCGCAAGTGATTAAGCCTCTAAAGACAAAATCCTTACCACCATATTTAAAAGGCTTTTTATTCCAACCTAAACGTACATCTTTGCAAGCCATAAAAATCTCCTTTGAAATAATAGGTTTATAACAATGAGGCCACATCTCTCCTTTTACCTGCATTTCACCATAATAAAAAGGGTTTTGTATTAAGCTATACATTACAGATTTACCTAAGTAACAATTTTTCTTGCTACGTAATCCCCATTCTTTAGCTTTTCTTGTCATACAGCTAAGAGTATATGCTCCTGTGGCATATTCTTCAAAGATTTTTTTTATCATCGGAGCACGTAAGTGATCAATAATAACTATACTATTACCCTTTTCATCTTTATCGTTAAGATAACCAATAGGAGCTGGACCAATCCACTCACCATTGCGTAATTTATGATCAAGACTTCTTTTGACATTATCACTTAAGTTATCAACATAAGACTGAGCCATTAATACGTTTATTCCCCACATTAGTCTTGAGTGAGATTGAGAATCTTTGTGTATTACATAACCTTCAGTTCTAAAATGCAGCTCTATTTTTCCTGCTTTCACTGGTTCTTCTAATAATGGAATTTCAGAGATTCTTCTTTGGGTACGATCAACTTTATCGGCAACAACTGCTATGGTTTCTCGCTGAGTTTTAGCAAATTTGATCATCTCCATAAAAAGTTTACGATCACCTCGGCTTGAGGACTCGATAATGGAAAAAGTCTTAATTACTTCCAGATTACTACGCTGGCAATATTCCATTAATCGATGTTTTTGTGCATCAATTGAGTGGCCTTCTTCTTGCTCCTTTGTTGAAACTCGTGCTAAAATAATAGCTTTAGTTGCTTTTGCTGTTTTATCTAACATATAATTTTCTCGCTTTAATTATCATTTTTAATATGTTTTTTTATGTTTTTTTTCTAATACGTTGTTCCTCGATAAGAGACATAGACCGCTCAAAGTAAAATGAGCTGATGTTCAAAAAGTCGAATTCACATTTCTTAAAAACATCGAACTTTGTTTTTGGGCAATCGATCTCTTGCTGCTCAATTCCTTGATAGACTAGCAGCTCATCTATCAGCTTTGCTGTCGATAAGGTACCGAGTACGCACCAGGTGCATATATGAAAAAACGAGGTATAGCAGTTTCTGTCAATGATGACGGTAACAGGTTTACTTTGTCTGTTTACAGATTGGATCAGTTGACGTAATGCATCACAATCAAATGTATCTTCAGCATAAATAGTTTTGATTATTGCCAAATTATTATCTTGGCAGTAAGTAGTCAAAGATTTATCTAGCTCAATAATATTGTGATTATATGGTGGATATAATAGAATAATTGCTTTTTTGATGATCATAATAACTCCCTCTTGAATAGTTAAACAAAGAGGTTTCAATAACAACAACGCTATTGAAACCGTTCCGTTTTGACCGCCAAAGAGAAAATTTTAGGAATTATCTTTGGCGATCGGGGAGTTTACGAAACCGCCAAAAGTCAGTTACGATAGTCTTTAGGCCGAAACCCTGGACATACACTATCATCTCCCCGACCATAACAGGAAAGTCGAGGATACATCATTTATGGTTGATGCCTGCCACTTTTAGTAGAGGTCGTAACACCCCAGAATAACTATATAGTTATTCTGACCCTGATGCTAAATTATTTTTCTTGACAAGTCAATCATGTTTCTTTTTTGCTCCTTATTCTTCAACTCTCTTTGTTTCTCAAGTTTGTAATTAAGAATTTCCTGACAAAAGCCAATCAGGTTTCTAGCTGCTTCAGAGGCTTCTGCTTCAGTTATTTTGTCCTTATACATTATCTTTATTTTAGCAATTATGTTAGCGTAAGTTTCTTCACTACTACGTTCGTTCCTTTCTATCTTTTGCATCATTGTTTGAACCATTCTTTTGCAATTCATCATTTTAACATTAGGCAAACTTTCATATTCCGCAACCATGAGTTCATTAAATGAAACAAAAAATGAACTAGTTTATTTTATTAAATTACTACCAACATCAGCATTTATGCTCACTGCACTCTACGGAAATTATTTATAAATGTAGTAAAATTAGTTCATTAAATGAACTAATTTGAAAACTTTTTGCAAATGGATATAAAGCTGTGTTTTTCTTAAATTATTTGTAATAACTTAAAATTGCTTCCATTATGAGATTAGAAATATGGCTTGAAATACAAGAAATGGAAATTGAAGTGTTTGCAAAAGCAATTGGCAAGCGCAGAAGTTTAGTTCATAAATATATACACGAAGATGTGATACCAAGACGTAAGGTTATGATAAAAATTTATCATATAACTTTAGGATCAGTTACTGCTAATGATTTTTATCGATTATCTGATCAAATATTCGAGCAAGATTTTAAGAAAAAATTAGTTAAGGAAGTATTACATGCTAACTCTTTTCGGTAATTTATAAATTCAGTTTCTGAGTATTGATTATTATTTCTTTTAAAGAATAAACAATTGGCAGATGTTATCATTTAGTCTCATACAAGCTGGCTAATAACATGGTGTTGAATAAAGTCAAAAGCTTAATCAAAGTGTCGTTTGATCATAATAGTCATTTAAACATTTATCATCACTACATTAAATAACCCAAATTGTCCTAAAAATATATTTATTTCTCCCGATTTGTCTGTTACAATGGCTGAAAATAGGTTTTATATGCCCAGAATGTAGTCAATATTGCCTGAAATCACTGTTTCTAACACAAATAATCGGAGAATGATCTCTCGTGCGGTGAATCAGGGAAAACTTCGTAAACTAGCTTCACGTCTTTATACTTCTAATCATACCGATACGCCAGAGGCAATTGTTAAACGTAATTTATGGCATATTATTGGTCAGCTTGTACCGGAGGCACTAATTGCAGATCGTACTGCATTAGAATTAAAGCCTGCACTAGATGGTTCAGTATTTATTGTCTCAGATAGAAAACGTGATATTGACTTACCTGGAATTATGGTGCGTACGCGCAGAGGACATCCGCCACTGCCAGAAGATAAACCATTTATGGATGGACTACGTCTTAGTTCTTATGCGCGGGCCTATTTAGAAAATATGCGTATTTTACGCCCACGTGAAGAAAATGTTGCTCGCACGCTTAGTAGACAGGAAATTGAAGAGAGATTAGATACTATACTTAGGAAATCCGGTGAAAATGTCATCATGCAAATACGAGATGAAGCAC
>JAIOYD010000039.1 GCA_021741285.1 Rickettsiaceae bacterium
TATTTTTGTTGCCGATTGTTGGCTATTCCCTTCCTCTATGAATTTTATTACCCTCTTCCTTAAATCTATACTATATGCTTGCATTTTTTGCTTTATACTATCACATATTCTACGCTATCTCAAGTTGATTTACTATAAATGATTAGAAACCCAGTAAGCTCCTCCTCCGGATGCAGTTCCTATAAGAGCGTAGCCGCAACCCCTCCAGGAGCAATTCCCCATGCCCCACCAAAAAAAGCTATAGTATACAGTAATGCTCCATAACCTGCTTCTGCACTCAAAATAGATAATAAAATGGTTGGAGCAACTATTGCAGTAACAATTGCTGTCCCGATCGGTAAGATAGTAGATGCTGTATCTAATACTGTTTTTGCTTTCATATAATTTACCTTTTTACCTTAAAAATTAAACAAGACTTTATCAATTAATAGTTTGCACAATTATTATATGATAATCAATAAATTTTTATATGTAAGTAAATTACTGTACACCTTTTGTTGTAGAATATTCAAAGTGCAAAGCTTTACCGTCAAATACTCTAGCATAGGCATGATGAAGGCTGGCTGCGACTTCGGCAAATCCAGTCAAAATTAATTTTAATTTACCATCATATGTGACTATATCTCCTACTGCATAGATACCCGGGATATTAGTTTCAAAATGTGGATAATCAGCTTTTATGTGATGAGTTTTAACATTAAGGCCAAACTCTAGTAAGGGGCCTAAATTCTGCGCCAGTCCAAAAAATGGTAGCAAAATCTCTGCTTTAATACTTCTTTTATTCGCGTCAAGATCAGCCACAATTACTTCACTTAATAAGCCATTATCACCAACTAGCTCCTCAAGTTGGCAATCCGTAATCAAATTAATTTTCAACTGAGAACTCAGCTCATGCAGTTTTTGTACGCTTGCTGGTGCTGCTCTGAATTTGGGTCTTCTATGCACCAAGCTTACATCTGCAATAGCTGATAGTGATATCGCCCAATCAACAGCAGAGTCACCACCACCAGCAATCACAATTTTTTTACCCGCAAACTCCTCTCGCTTAGATACCAGATAAAATACTGACTTTCCTTCATAAGACTCTATATTGGCCAGTGGCGGCCTGTTTGGACCAAATGAGCCTGCACCAGCTGCAATTAATACTGCCTTTGCCTTAATTACATCGCCCTTGGAAGTACTCAGTACGAAGTCATTTTCATTCTTAACTAAGCTTATAACTTGCCTAGAAAAAAGATATGTTGGTTGAAATGGATTTGATTGTTCTAGAAGCTTATCTATTAAACCTTGAGCCAATATTTCTGGATAGGCAGGTATATCATATATTGGCTTTTCTGGATATAGCGCACTACACTGTCCTCCAGCAACATCCAAAGCATCTATAATGCATGATTTCATACCTAACATCCCAGCTTGAAAAGCGCCAAAAATACCAACTGGTCCAGCTCCAATAATTGCAACATCTGTTTGCATTGTAACTCCTACATAAGAAAAAGCCTATCTTACAGCAAATAAGATAGGCTTTCCATAACATTTAAAATAGTTTTTTTCTTATACCGTTTGTGACAGGTGCTTATTTTCGTGTGCCCCGCCGTGATTATCATCATAATCTTTTAGCATGTATCCACGACCCCAAACCGTTTCGATATAATTCATTCCTCCAGAAGCTTTTGCTAGCTTCTTACGCAACTTACACACGAATACGTCAATAATCTTAATCTCTGGCTCATCCATACTACTATACAAATGATTTAAGAACATTTCTTTAGTAAGTACCGTTCCCTTACGCATAGCAAGAAGCTCTAATATTGCATATTCTTTATTAGTTAGATGAACTTGTTGGCTATCGACTTCAACAGTCCTAGTGTCTAAATTTATAGCCACTTTATCAAATCTAACTACTGATTCTGAATGACCTTTAGAGCGACGAACAATAGCCTGTATTCTTGCAATCAATTCTCCTCTATTGAACGGCTTGGTTAAATAATCATCCGCGCCAAACCCTAAACCTTTTATTTTTTGATCTACAGAAGTAAGGCCAGATAAAATTAATATCGGTGTCTTAACTTTTGCAGAACGTAAACGAAGTAAAACTTCATAGCCATCTATATCAGGAAGCATAAGATCTAAGAGAATGATATCATAATCATAAATCTTGCCAATCTCAATTCCGTCAGAGCCAACCTCTGCTGTATCGCAAATTATACCCTCTGCAGCAAGTGCTAGTTCAATTGACCTAGCTGTTGAAGCATCGTCTTCAATAAGTAGTACTCTCATTAGTTTATTTATCTCCTTAACAAAAATTTACTTTGCAAATTATCCCCCTTTTGCAAATTATCCCCCTAAATAATCTCACTATATCGGCTAAAAATCAAGTATTTTTTACACAATTGTTAATTATCTTGATTAACTAGTATAAAGCGAACTAAATTTACAGCGAGATTTTTCCTCCCAGAATCACTATATTTCCCTTGCTTTTGTCTCCTCTAATTACCCCAGCATCAATGTACTTCCCTTTAGCATGAAAACGAGTGAATTGTAGATAGGTTTTAATTCCTTTTGCAATCATGTAATCCATACCAACATTAGTAGCGTCAAACTTATTTTTTTTATGGTCACTATGGAAATGATTCAAGCTTGCAGAGCATTTATTTTCAAGAAATTTATACTTTATACCAACAGCATATATATCCGTTTCTCTACCAAAGGTATCAATAGTAGCATTGGATAAACTTTTGTTATAACTCATGAATGAACCAATAACACTAAACTGATTATAAGTAACTTCTCCCCCTATATTATAGGTATTTAAATCTTTAAATTTTATATTCGCTTTACTGCTATCAGTTTTCTTAAAAGCAATTGGCTTACCTCTTTCGCCGGTAAACGCAACTTTTGCTGATAATTGATCTGAAAATTTACCATCATAGGTGATACCGTACGCTACACCATCTTTTATTGCAAATTTATAATCATAAGCAGCTAATACCCCATGCAAATGAGCTTTGTCTATATTATCATGCCCTGCATTAGAACTGTCAGGCGCATAGGAAATACCTAGTTGAAATTTATGATCTTTAGCACCAAATTTAGGGGTGTAATATGACACCTTTCTTGAATAGTCAGAAAGCATACTAGTACGCGTCTTTGCATCTAAAAAACTACAAAAACTTGTTACATAAGGAACTTTAGGATCCTTACCTTTTCGTGGAGATGAAACTATAAAAGCATCCCAACCACCACCAACACCGCTAAAACCTGTATATCCCGTGAGCATCATCCTTGCTCCAGCACTTTTGTCTGAACCAGCTTCAACTTTACCATACTCATCAGATTCAACATATATACCAAAGGGGACACCTCTATCATTCCTCGTAGTTTGCTGTATACCTATTTTAGTACCATATTTCCAACCATCTTCTGCAACCAGCTGATAATCTACAAAAAAATGTCCAGCTGAATACAGGCCACGATTTTCGTTATACATAGAAAATTTTCTCTGCGTAGCATCTCCATTCGTTTTGTAATGAATACCTTGAACATCAATTACCGCACCAATTTTAATCTGATTCTCAATAGCAAAAGAAGTAGTGGCTATGGCACAGAATAAAATTCCACAAGCAATTAAAACGTTTTTTTTAATGTTTCTTTTTATCATCGTACAACTCGCCATCTTGCATCATTTTTTTACTATATAAAACACCAAAGTCAACGGGATCTATCATCAACGGCTGAAAACCTCCATCTTGCGTTACATCAGCAATGATTTTTCTTACATAAGGAAAAATCATTGCTGGGCAGTGAACCGCTAATAACATCTGAATTTGTTCTTCTGGAATATTAATTAAGTTAAAAACTCCTGCATATTTCAGATCCACTACAAATAGCGTTTTTTGATTCGATAATGCTTTAGCACTTATAGAAATCTCTACTTCATAATAATCTTCTTCTGGAAGCTTTTGAATATTCAAATCTAGAGATAAATCTATTTGAGGAGATTTATCCATAGTAGAGAGGCTTCCAGGAGCTCCAGGGTTTTCAAAGGAAAAATCTTTAATATATTGTGCATTAACTGCGATATGTGGCGCTCCACGCTCTTCATTAGAATAATCTTGCATAAAAAGTCCTGTTTTTAATTTTTTTATTTATATTTTAGGTAATGTTACACCAGTTTGATGCATATATTTCCCAGCGCGATCAGCATAAGTTGTTCTGCATTGCTCGTTCCCTTTTAGGAACAAAAACTGGCACGCCCCCTCTCCTGCATATATCTTTGCTGGTAGAGGAGTAGTATTTGAAAATTCTAGTGTTACATAGCCTTCCCAACCAGGTTCAAGCGGAGTTACATTTACAATAATGCCACATCTGGCATAAGTTGATTTTCCAACGCAAATAACCAACACATCTTTTGGAATCTTAAAATATTCCACTGTTCGAGCGAGTGCAAAACTATTGGGTGGAATAATACACACATCAGTCTCTTTATGAACTAAACTATCATTATCAAAATTTTTAGGATCAACTATAGCAGTGTTGATGTTTGTAAAAATTTTAAACTCATTAGATACCCTTGCATCATATCCATAAGAAGATACACCATACGAAATTATCTTGCCCGAGGCATGTGATTTTATTTGCGTCTCAACAAAAGGATTAATCATGTCTTCGTTATTAGATTTATCGATTATCCATTTATCAGACATCACGGCCATAAAATAAGCTCTTAAATTAATTATTAGTTTTGTTTAGTTCTTAAGTGAGTAGTACAATACTCTATTTAATCTAATCTGCAATCACAACTTAGATTGATACTAAATATAAAAATATTTTAACTTAGAGCTATTTCAAAGATTAAAATTTACCCAAACACAGGTGTCTTGCAAAAAATTAAGTGATATATTTAACACTTGCCATTTCCTCTAGAGGCAAAAAAAGTAAAGCTGTATAGATAAAGATCCTGAAGTAAAGTATAATATTACTTAAATGCAGAGACCTAAATGGTTGCTTTGTTTTTTAATGGTTGCTTTGTTTTTTAGTTTTAAAAACCTAGAAAACAAACTTATAATAAAGGTTTCAACTATAATAAATATTTGGTAAAATTCGATGAAAATAAAAAAAACTATAGTAACAATAGGAGTTGCTTCTCTACTTATGTCTTCGGCAACCGCAACAGCTAAAGTTTATGCGGACAAAATTCCTGTGGTATCTGATTTAGAGCTAAAACTTTCTGGCTTCGCTCATTTTCAAGCTGGTTTAAGGAATCAGTCTAAGCTAGATGGTGATGAAAAAAATGTCTCAAAAAATCGAAAGAATTTCGCTTTTTTTAATGAAGCCGGTATGATGGCTGACGTCTCAAAAGAAATAAATGACATAAGATATGGTGGTAAAATAGTTTTAGTACCTACAGCTAGTAGAAAGGGGTCACCAGACTATAACGGATCACATATATATCTAATGAGTGACTTTGGTAAGATAGAAGCAGGCTCACCAATTGCTCCTTCATCCCAAATGATGATTGACGGTGGAACAATTGCCGCTGCTACATTTGATGATTGGAGCAGATACGCAGATTTTTCAACTAAGCATTTGATGCAGGGTTCAAAGGTTGAACCTTCTTTTACTACCTTTGCAGAATTTTTCCTAGACAGTAAGCTAACCACAAAGCTTGATACTAGAACATATAGTAGTGAACCAGCACGATCAGTAGTATATTATACTCCCAACTTTCCATTGGGTTCATCTACAAAATTACAAATAGGCGTGGCTTATACGCCTGATTCTAGCAACACTGGCGCGGACAATCCTAGCAGCAACTCTAGCGGCGCAGATATTAGAAAAATTGAAACTGCCGGTATAGATAGGTTCGTAATAGACCGCACTGTTAAGGATGCTGTCTCTGGTGGCGTAACTCTAGAACAAAATTTTGCTGATGGTATTGATGCAAAACTTGCATTAACCGGAGAGTATGGAAAATCAGCTGTTCGTGCACAAAAATTTGCAACGGCAACTGATACTAACCCAGAACTATTTAAACTCAGTAACTTAAGAACATTTAACATAGGTGCTATATTGAACGTTGGAAACTTTTCCTACGCAGGGTCTTTTGGATCTTTAGGAAAAAGCTTGACCAGCGCAGAATTCCATAAGACTGGTCGTAAAACTGATTACTATTCTGGAACAGTCGCTTATAAGCAAGGGCCTTTTGCTGCTTCAGTATCTTACTTCAAGTCCGATCAGTTCAAGAATACAGTTGATGCGGTTTCAGTTGGTACTAATTACCTTCTTGCCCCTGGATTTAAGCCATACGCTGAGATTTCTAGCTTTATTTTGAAAGGAAGACCAGAATTCAGACCTGATCTTTCTAAAAAGAAGACTCGTGGTACGGTGGCGCTTATAGGAGCAAAACTTAGTTTATAGATGTCAAAATATTAATTGCTCAGCTGGTTCAAGAGTTATTCTCGAACCAGCTTTGTTTATTCACATATCAAATGATTATATCCAAATTTAGATTTTTATTACCAAAATTCTTTGCCCTGCTTTTAGCTTCGGCCTGCTCTACTACATCTTTTGGCGCGGAGCTAGATATTTCAGATATAGAAAAAGCCCTTAGCTCTGATCTTAAAGGCGAGCAAAACACTGCTGTCGTTGATTCAGAATTATCTACCTCAAAAAGCGAGGGAGAAAAATCCCTAGAAAGTAAAAAAGTCCCAACTGCTGCAGTATATACCGAACAACAAAACAAAATTCCTGCAGATTCGTTAACTCAGCCCCCCCACTCTAAACAAGCCGAATCTTTACCGCAAGCAGATAAGGGTAAATTAATAATTTTAAACAAAATTACAACCAAATCAACCGAGCATATATTAAAAATTGGCGAGGTAAAATTTTTTGGTAATTTGTCGATTAAACTACATAAGTGTGTCAAAGGTACTGATCCCTATAATACAAATAATTGGATGTTATTGACTGTATTTGATAATAAAGTCGAAAAAGAAGCTATTACAGTTTTTCATGGCTGGGTATTATCATCAAACCCATCACTATCTACACTGGAGCATCCAGTATATGAAGTTATTCCTTTAGACTGTATAGTAAGTAGCAAGAAGTAATTATTTATGCAGCAATTACTCAACTATCTCCTTATGCTCATTCCAATAATAGGCTTGGTAGCTGGATTATCTCTTGGCATTACGATTCCATTATTTTTAGCTGTATCACTGTATTTAATAAAAGATCAAATAAAAATTCATTGGACTAAAATCAGACTTGAAATAGTTTTTTTTATATTGTTATGCATAAGCAGCTTATGGTCTAACAAGCCACTAGCAAGCTTGGTATCTTTTTTCTTAGTACTTTCTATCTCAATGGTTATATATATCTTGATTACCAATGTTGATTTATTGATAAACAAACTACAAATAGAAGACACTCACTTAATAATTGGCTTACTGGGAGCAATTCTATTATTTTATATAGAATTCATTGGTAACGGCTTGATAACCACGTTATTCAAAACGACTTTTCAAACCAAAGATAATTATGATTTCTATTTATATTATCTAGATCGGGGGTGCACCCTAGTTGCCTTATTCGCATGGGTAGTGATCGCTTCGTTGATAGGTAATGAAAAAAATATACAGGCAGTTTTGGTTTACTTACTTGTATTATTAACTCTTGGAATATCTGATAATTTAGCTGCTTTTATATCTTTTTTTATTGGAGGAGTAGTATTTTTGGTAACTAGGTATCACTTTTTTGCAAAACCAAAGCTATTATCCTTTTTACTGATCTTATCTACTTTAACTTTCGTGGGGATAATTACATTAATAACTCCCTATAAAATTATAGAAGAAGCTAGATTTCTACCAATTTCTGCTAAACACAGATTGTTCATCTGGGATTATTCTATACAAAAAATAACTCAAAAACCATTTATTGGGTGGGGACATGGAGCATCAAGAAACTTTGCAGACGAAAATTTTATTGAATATGAGGGGCATAGATTATCTGTTTTTCCTACGCACCCACATAATAACATAGTACAAATCTTGCTAGAAAATGGTATTGTAGGTTTATTTATTTATTTAGCTCTTTTATGTAAATATTTATTTTGTTGGAACAAAGCATTCTTACAGTATCAATCCAACAAAAGACTTAAAAATATTAGATCTGCCGGCTTTGCTTGCTTCTGGACATGTTTAATTATATCAATGATCTCGTTTAACATGTGGCAAAATTGGTTTCTATGTAGTTATTTATGGGTTGCTATAATGCTATATTTTGTAACTAAACAAGTCCTGCTCCCACGCATAATTCATAACGATAGTTTAGAAAAAGACTTGCACGATTATTAGTTATGCCGAAGTTTAATCTAAATATCTGCTTGCCCAAGCTGCAAGAACCGCTGCAACATACTTACTGTCAGCTGGGCTTTTCATTAGCAAATGATCTGCTTTATCAAGAGAGATAAAACTCTTGGGATGCTTAGCAAGTTCATAAATCCTTTGAGCATTCTCTATGCTTACTGTTTCATCGATAGGGGAATGCATAACAAGTAAGGCTTTTTTGAGATTCCTAATTTTCCCTGGCATATCTTGATTAGAGATATCATCAAGGAATTGTTTTTTTATATTAAATTTCTTCCCGCCAAGGATAACTTCCGCTTCCCCTTTTTCATTTATTTCATCTATGTGATTTATAAAATTATGCTGCACATGAGCAGTATCATATGGAGAACCTATTGTTGCAACAGCGCGGACTTCAGAAATTTCGGAAGCTGCCGCAATCGCTGCAGCGCCACCTAAGCTATGCCCCACCAGAATTTGTGGAGCTTGATAATGAGATCGCATAAAATCTGCCGCCGCTATAATGTCTTTTACGTTAGAGGAAAAATTTGTATTAGTGAAATCTCCTTCACTGGCTCCAAGTCCAGTATAATCAAATCGAAATAATGCTATATTGGCCTGATTCAGAGCTCTTGCTATCCTGCTAAGCGCTGTTATGTCTTTATTCCCAGTAAAATAATGGGCAAATAAAACATATGCATCTGGATGTTGTGGAGAATCTAATCTAGCAATTAAAGTGCTACCTAACGAGCCTGTAAAGGCAAGTTTGTTACTAACCATTGATGATAACGTCATAGTAATTTACAAAATTTCCTTAAATTAACTTATGTACTTTATAGTGAATAATGAGGAAGGTCAATAAATCGTTATCTTGTTCAAAAAAATCTTTTGTTTACAGATTATTAATTATTCAGATCTAGAATTAAATTAAGTGAATGAAACCCAAACCAAAACCCCGAGGAAAAATGATTACTTTTTTAATATTGGTATCTATTATAACCCCTATTCTACTACTATTTTCTGATAAAGCGATTGAGAATATTAACCCTTATGGCGACCTTGCAAAATTATCTGATGAAACAGATGATATTATGATTTCAGTGAACGATAATGAAATGCCACGCAGAAATTAACAACGTGACAGTGCTTATCTAAAGAGGTGACAGAAAAATGGTTTACGCTTAATTAAGTTATCATCCAGGCAGAGTTAGAACTTCTTTCTTGCCATTACATCTATAACATCCCAATGAGTCATTACTCCTTCTTCATCAACTTTGTCATAGATACGCCGAAGTATATATATTATCTTAAACCGATTAGATTCAAGCAATTTAACTATTTCTTCCTGCTCCATAGAGAAAG
>JAIOYD010000040.1 GCA_021741285.1 Rickettsiaceae bacterium
CATTCATTGGCACATCAAAACCAGTTTGCATAAACAAAAACCTAGACGAGTTGATCAAGAAATTTGATATTAGCACCTATTCAAAAAGCCCAACCACTTATATGCCAGAAGAACTGGAGAACCTTAATCATAAACTAGTAATTACCCTAGAGTTCAATGATATAGAGAGTTACTTGCGAAAAAACAATCTAAATAACGTTGATGAAAATTTTTGGCTTGCAATCAGGCCAAATTTACAAAAACTTTCTGAAATAAAGGAGTGGTGGCAAATTTGTCATGCCCCGATTAGGGCTAAAGGTATTGATCAGTCGCTACTTAATATTGCAGCAAATACTCTCCCTCCGACAATAAATGAATCTACATGGTCTGAATGGACAAAGAGAATTTCAGAAAATAGTGGTAAAAAGGGAAAAGATTTGTATATGCCCCTGCGTCTTGCTCTTACGGGCCAAACTAGCGGCCCAGAATTAAAAACTATACTCCCGCTGCTCACTAGAGATGAGATCTTGTCACGCCTGAGGTAGAAAATATAATATGTTCGTGCCTAACACCAACCAATCATCATGAACGTGATACAGGCTTTTTTTTACATGAGAGGCTAAATCTACATTTAGCCTAATGGGAGTATAAGAATGGTGGGCTTGAGAAGACTTGAACTTCCGACCTCACGCTTATCAGGCGTGCGCTCTAACCAGCTGAGCTACAAGCCCATTCCTAGCGCGCGGATTGTATTATATAACAACAAATTAGTCAAGGCTAAATACAAATATTCAAGGCTAAATTTGAATCATTATCAATAATTAGGGTGCTTACTAAAAATATAAGTATAATTGTAGAAAAAACAGCTATCAATATGTTTAAAAATAAATTATAGTGATGAGCTAATATTAGAGTTTAATATTAGCATTCAAAAACATTTAGGTACACATATTATGCAAAAAGGAAAAGTAAAATGGTTTAACGCTAACAAAGGTTATGGCTTCATTGAGCCTAGCGATAAATCAAAAGATGTTTTTCTTCACATCTCAGCTGTAGAACAATCAGGACTTAGAGATCTAAGCGATGGCCAAGAAATTAGTTTCGAAACTGAATCTCAAAATGGCAAAATCTCAGCTATTAATATTAAATTGATCTAATCAATCATTTTTTGATAGAGTCTAAGAAAAGAATATGCAGGTTAATCTGCATATTCTTTTTTTTATTCAATAGGGAAAAGGAAATATCGCTTCAAACCTAGATATAATAGCCTAATTGTCGTGAACTCTCATCATGATAACAGCACTTCTTCTACTCTGCTGCTTCTATTCTATTTATACTAAAAGTCTAACCCAAGCCTCCCAGTCCCTTTCTCCTTATACTAAAAGTCTAACCCAAGCCTCCCAGTCCCTTTCTCCTTATACTAAAAGTCTAACCCAAGCCTCCCAGTCCCTTTCTCCTAAATTTTTTTCAAAGGAAAGAACATCTTTGCAGGTTTGTTTACAAATATCATGACTTGGAATAGAGCAGCAATTTGTGTTTTGCAGGCCAGTTCTAGATGATAACAGTAAAATAGTGCTTCTTGAACTGTTGTGCCACATGAAATAAAACCGTGGTTACGTAAGAACATTACCTTCTTATCAGCAAGATCTCTGGCAAGAGGATCTCCCTGCCTTGTATCATCAAGAGCAAGAGCGTTATAGTCATGATAAGTAACGTTTTCATAAAAATGTAGCGCCCATTGGCTAATTGGTAGCAAGCCATTTTTCATAGCAGATACTGCAACAGTAGCTACGGTATGTAGATGGAAAATGGAGTTCAGTTCAGGACGGCTTCGATAAATACTACCATGAATGACGTATCCAGTTTTATTATACTGTTTTTCCCTCCCTTCAAGAACATTACCAGTTAACGAGACTTTTAATAAACAGGATGGAGTTACTTCATCAAAACGAAGACCAAACGGATATATATAATAGTAATTAGCTCCTTTTGGCCTTGCGGATAAATGAGTGTATGTATGATCATCCATTCCAAGCTTTGCTATTATTTTGTAAGCATTAGCAAGATCTGCTTTAATTTTGCTATCCATAATTTACGCCGCCTCTAGTCGATAATAATCCATTTGCCTATAACTTAAAGCCTCGGCTATATGATCTTTTCTTACATAATTTGAATTAGATAAATCGGCAATAGTTCTAGCTACTCGAAGCACACGATTATATGCACGTATAGATAATCTAAATTTCTTAGCGGCTTCATTAAGAATATCTCGACCTTCATCTGCCGGGATTGCGTAATCAATAAGCAACTGGCCGTCAAGAGCATTATTTAGCCTTATACTGTACCCTTCATACCTCTGTTCTTGAATTTCATGAGCGCGTTTTACTCTTTTGGCAACAATTGTACTACATTCTTCTTCTGATGCAGATAGTATCTGCTCATAAGTAAAGTCTTCTTCAGAGCTACCCACCTCTATATGTAAATCAAACCGATCTAAAATTGGTCCAGATATTTTAGACTGGTAACTAGTAGCACACGACGGCGCCCTACTGCATGCTTTAAATGAATCATTCAAATAGCCGCATTTACATGGATTCATGGCGGCTATTAACTGAAAATTTGCTGGGTATTCAATGTGAGCCCCAGAACGAGAAATTAATACCTTTTTCGTCTCTAACGGCTGACGCAGTGATTCGATCACTCCTGTGTTAAACTCAGGTAATTCATCCAAAAACAATACCCCATTATGCGCTAAAGAAATTTCCCCTGGTTTCACTCTTCTGCCAGCTCCGCCACCAACCATAGCGGCTACAGTACATGAGTGGTGTGGAGCTCTAAAGGGACGCTCTTTTGTCAAACAACCATTTTCTAGATTACCAGCAATACTTGCAATTGTACTGCACTCCAGGACTTCGGCAGGTGAAAGCTCAGGCATTATGCCAGCTAATCTGGCAGCCAGCATTGATTTTCCAGAGCCAGGAGGACCAAACATCAATAGATTATGGCCACCAGCTGCAGCAATTTCAATAGCTCTTTTTGCCACCCTTTGGCCTCTTATATCCTTTAAATTTGGGTACATTACCTCGCTCCGAAATAAGCCAGCTACAGGCTGAGAAAGATTTTGAGTCCCCTTAAAGTGATTTACCAATTCAAGTAAGTTACCCGGAGCAAGAATATTATCATTACCAGACCACGCGGCTTCAGCTCCATTATCTTTGGAGCATATCAAACCTTTGCCACGCGCGGTTGCTCCCATAGCTACAGGTAGAACCCCACTAACTGGCAATATACTACCATCAAGAGACAATTCTCCTAATATAAGGTAATTACTTATTTCATCAGCAGGTAACGCACCCATACTAGCCAGAATACCCGCACTAATCGCTAAGTCAAAATGGCTCCCCTCTTTTATAAGGTCGGCAGGTGCTAAGTTAATTAATATCTTTTTTGCTGGCAAGCTAAGTCCCATTGATGATAAAGCCGCTCTGACTCGCTCTTTAGATTCAGCAATAGTTTTATCGGCAAGACCTACTATTATAAATTTTGGTATCCCAGGTTCAATCTGAACCTGAACATCTACATCTATGATATCGATACCACTAAAGGCTAAGCTTGTTATTTTTGTAATCATTTATAGTCTCTACAACAAATAGTTTAGAAACCAACCTATAATATAAATTTTGCTAAATCCATATTTTTCATGAAACCAGAGATCTGTTTATCTACAAATTTTTGATCTATTTTTACCTTCTTGTTAGTTGTATCACTACATTCAAAACTAACTTCCTCGAGTAAGTTTTCAAGAATAGTGTGTAACCTTCTTGCACCAATGTTTTCTATTTCTATATTAAAGTTAGCAGCGTAGGTAGCTATTGAATCAATAGCATCATCGCTAAATTCAAGCGCTACCCCTTCTGTAGCAATTAATGCAGTATATTGCTTGATTAGGCTAGATTCTGGCTCGGTCAAAATTTTAACTAAATCTTCTTTAGTTAAAGAAGTCATTTCTACTCGAATTGGCAAACGCCCTTGCAATTCTGGCAGCAAATCAGAAGGTTTGGAAAGATGAAAAGCACCTGAAGCTATAAACAATATGTGATCAGTTTTGATTGTACCATATTTTGTTACAACACTGGTTCCCTCAATAAGCGGAAGGAGATCTCTTTGTACTCCTTCTCTGCTGACTTCTGGCCCTTTCCCTTCTGACCTAGAAGTAATTTTGTCTATCTCATCTAAAAACACTATACCATCATTTTCAACTGAATTCACCGCCATAGCAATAGTCTTTTCTTCATCAATCATTTTATCCGATTCTTCTGAAGTAATGATATTTATAGACGCAGCAACTGTCAGTTTTTTTTGTTTCATTTTTTCACCACCAAATGCCTTTCCTAGCATGTCATTGATGTTAAGAACACCCATAGCAGCCCCGGGCATTCCTGGAATTTCAAAACTACCACCTCCAACAGGTCCCATATCTTTAACCCCGATTTCAATCTCCGTATGGTCAAGCTCGCCATTTAAAATCTTTATCCTAAATTTATCTCTAGTTTCAAAAGAGGCAGATTTGCCCACGACTGAATCTAAAATACGCTCTATAGCTCTGATTTTAGCTTTTTCTTCAACTTCTTTCTTAGCCTTTTCTTTTTGGTATGAAACTGCTATCTCTATTAGATCACGAATTATTGACTCTACGTCACGTCCAACATAACCAACTTCGGTAAATTTTGTTGCCTCAACTTTGATAAATGGTGACTCAGATAATTTGGCCAATCTTCTTGCTATTTCAGTTTTACCTACCCCTGTAGAACCAATCATCAAAATATTTTTTGGCATAATTTCACTTCGCATTGGCTCAGGCACCTGGGCACGGCGATAGCGATTACGCAAAGCAACTGCTACCGCTTTTTTAGCTGCATTTTGACCAACAATAAATCTATCAAGCTCTGCTACTATTTCAGCTGGGGTTAGACCCATTTTATTTTTTAAACTCATTTAACCTTCTCAGTAATAATATTATGATTTGAAAACACACAAACGTCCGCTGCTATATTCATAGATTTTAATGCAATTTCTTCAGCAGTCATCTTAGTGTCAATAGACATTAGTGCTTTAGCTGCTGCAAGAGCGAAGAATCCACCAGAACCAATCGCAGCTATATTATCTTCTGGCTCTATTACATCTCCATTTCCTGTGACAATTAATATATTGTCTTTATCTGCAACAATTAGCATAGCTTCAAGCTTACGTAAATATTTGTCCGTACGCCAATCTTTAGCGAGTTCAACTGCACTCCTAAGTAACTGATTTGAATATTTATCAAGTTTTACTTCTAATCTTTCAAATAAAGTAAAAGCATCTGCTGTGGATCCAGCAAAGCCAGCAACAATTTTATTGCCTGAGAGAGTTCTTAGCTTCTTAGCCGTGGCCTTTACTATATGATTACCAAGAGAAACTTGGCCATCGGCAGCAATTACAACATCTTTACCTTTTTTTAAACAAAGTATAGTAGTGCCGTGATGACTGGTGCTACGAGTTAAATTATCAGACATAATATTTTCTTAATTTGTTTTTATAAATGGACTTGTATAAATAGAATAAGTGATAGATAATCACCCTCATTCTAAATTACAAGCAATCTTGAAAGATAATATTAATAAGATTCATTCAAAACAAGGACATAATGTATAATAAGAATAATATTTTTGCTAAAATTATTAGTGGTGAAATTTCAGCGACAAAGCTTTATGAAGATGAGATACTAATTGCGATAAAAGATATAAATCCAGTCGCACCCATACATATACTTGTTATGCCTAAAGAAGACTACATTGATTTTGCCGATTTTGTTAAAAAAGCACCCTTGGACCACATCAATCATTACTTTAAAACAATTGCAAAAATTGCAGAAGATAATGGTGCTAATGAGTATCGCATTGTTAGTAACAACGGTTTATCTTCTGGACAATCTGTGTTCCATTTTCATACTCACATTTTGAGCGGATCAAAAAATATTAACTTAATAGATAAAAACCTATGAAAAAGAAATATATAATTGCTGTAGTAGGAGCAACAGGAAGTGTGGGCCGAGAGGTATTAAACTATTTATCTAGCAGAGAATTTCCTGTTAAACAAGTCATTGCTCTAGCCTCAGAGAAATCCGTTGGTCGCCAAGTTAGTTTTGGGAACGAAACGCTAAAAGTAGAGCAAATGAAGGATTTCAATTTTTCTGGAATAGATATTGCTTTTTTTTGTGCTGGCTCAGAAATATCAAGAAAATATGCTAAGGAAGCAGTAAATAAAGGATGTATTGTAATTGATAAATCTTCATTATTTAGACTTGATGATAACGTACCATTGATTGTTCCCGAAGCAAATTTACAAGCTCTTAAAAATTTTAAAGGCGGTATTATTGCCAATCCAAATTGCTGTACTATACCTTTAGCTGTTGTACTAAAACCCCTTGATAATGCAGTTAAAATTAAAAGAGTTGTAATTTCAACCTACCAATCAGTATCGGGTGCTGGCAAGTTGGCAATGGATGAATTATATAAACAAACAAAAGCCAAATTCGTCTTTGAAAACCTTGACGCTCGCGTTTTTCCAAAACAAATAGCCTTTAACCTATTTCCACATATTGGAGAATTTAAAGAAGATGGTTACACAGATGAGGAATATAAAATTCAAGAGGAGCTTAAAAAGATTATAGGAAATCACCTCAGCTCTACAGTAACTTGCGTTCGAGTACCAGTTTTTGTTTCCCACTCGATGTCAGTTAATATAGAATTTGAAGGTAAAATGGATGCAATTGAAGCAGAAGAACTGCTATATGAAGCTGACGGAATTGTTGTTCATAGCCTTGAAAATGAAATGAGATACGCCACTCCGGTCGATGCGGTTGAACATGATGATGTGTTTGTTTCAAGGATACGCAATGACCACTCAAAAGCAAATTGTATCAATATGTGGGTTTGTACTGATAATTTAAGAAAAGGTGCCGCTCTTAATGCAGTGCAAATAGCCGAGGAACTTATAAAAGATTAATATTGATAGAATTTAATTACGTTAGAGGTCTAATGAAACTATCTGAAGATAACATAGAGTTAATACACAAACACAAATCTAAGTTTGTTTCTTTTAAGTATCTTGGAGATGATGGTTTTTTAAAGCAGATTGATGTTTCAACAAGCTCTTTAGTAGGAACTAATATTTTATTTACAGTAAATAACCTTAATCTTCACCCAATTAAATCAAAAGCTTTCATTGATCCATTTAGAAGTTTATTAACCACGAGCTTCTATTGTGAAAATCATAGCAGCACGGTAAATCCACGTAAAGCTGCAGAAAAAATCTATAATTCTGCTACCTACCCTTCATTTAACGAGTATTTTGCTCAAATTAGCTTTTGGATTGTAGATGAATTTTCTGAAGAAAAGTCTAGTAATTTGGCTTATATAGCAGATCCCATAGACCAGCAGTCCAATTTAAGGGCAGATATAATTGCTACGTTAGAGAGCATTGGAATAGAGACAACTTATCACTATCATGGCAGAAAAAATAATGAATCTGTGATTGGTATTAAAGGAAAAACTGTGATTGATCTTGCTGATAATATTATCATTACTAAGTTTGTAATAGCAAATGTTGCAGCTAGCTACAGCAGGACCATTAATTTTACTTTTAATGACACTATCAATTTAAGCCTGCTTGTGAAGAGCCAGAAAACTCAAATCGATGCTATTTATAGCGCTCTAACATCTAGATCTAAACAAGTCTCAACTTTTTCGACTCAGCTAGATGAATATTTTTTTGAATTAAAAGAAGTTCGTCATTATAAAGTCAACGATGAGGTAGTATTATATATCGGGTTAATAGTTTTTGAACAATTTATACCTTATTTATGTTTAGTTGATTTACTTTCATATGAAATTAAGCAAAAATTAACAGATAAGGAGTTATCATTAGTTTTGAATAAAAAATCAAAGGTCACAAAAGTAAATGATTGATTAAATTTTGTTTACTCTTGTGACTTTTAGTATATATTCTGGAATAGATAGTAATTTTTAATATGTGGGTGGTAACATAAGGGTTATGCAACAAAAATTTAATCAAGTAGAAAAAAAAGAAAATCCCTTAAAGATTGCACTAGAAAAATGTAGAGCAGCTTTTAAAATAACTTTTGTCTTTGCCTTTGTGATCAATTTACTCATGTTGGTAACACCTTTATACTCCCTACAGGTACTTGATAGGGTTATAGGAAGTGGCAATATAGAAACTTTATTAATGTTATCTATTATTATTGGCTTTATATATTTTTTTTATACACTTTTACAAATAGCGCGGTCATTCACCTTAATTAAGGTTGGCGAATGGCTTGACAATACCTTATCACCTGTTTTGTTTGGTCATTCAATCTCTGCATCGGCAACTAAAGTTGATCCAGCTTCTAGCCAATTGCTTAGAGATTTTCAAACTCTAAAAACATTCCTTACGAGCACCGGCATTAACACTCTTTTCGATGCACCTTGGAGCATTGTCTACATAGTCATTCTATTTTTAATACATCCATATATGGGTTATATTACTATTGCAGGAGCTATTATAATTGTTGGTTTTGCTTTTTTTAATGCTGTTGCCACAAATAAAACGCTCAATGAAGCAACTGAGTACTCTATAAGAGCAATGGGTCAAGCGGAGATCGCTAATAGAAATGCTGAAGCTGTTGAAGCTATGGGCATGATTAAGAATGTAAAAAGAAACTGGGCAAAATTTAATGAAGCCTCACTAGCGAAACAATCCATAGCTAGCTACAGAAATGGTGTTATTTCCAACTTCTCAAGATTTATTCGTAACATTATGACCATGGCTGTTACAGGTGTTGGTGCTTATGTAGTTGTAAAATCTAATGGTCAAGATATGACAACAGGTTACATGATTGCCAGCTCTATAATCGTGGGCAAGGCGCTTGCACCATTTGATAACTCTATTGGTATGTGGAAAAGCATAAGCAGCGCTATGAAATCTTATAAAAATATTAATGAATCATTTGCTAAACATACTGAGCGCGACCAAGCAATGCCAATACCTAACGTAGATGGGCATTTAGCTGTTGAAAATGTATATTATTCATCTCCGGTTGCCTCCGGTAGACCAATACCATCTATGCCAGTACATATTCTTAAAGGAATTTCATTTGCTATTCAACCAGGTGAAATATTAGCAATAGTTGGACCAAGTGCGGCAGGAAAATCCACCTTAGCTAAAGTAATTGTTGGAGTTTGGGCGGCTTCATCTGGTTCAGTGCGTCTTGACGGTGGAGATGTATACACTTGGAACAGAGAAAATTTTGGAGAACATGTGGGTTATCTGCCTCAAGGCATAGAGTTATTTAGCGGCAGCATCAAAGAAAATATAGCTAGGATGTCTGATCAACTAAGTCCCGAAAAAGTAATTGAAGCTGCAAAAATGTGTGGTGCACATGAAATGATACTCAGATTCCAAGATGGTTACGATTCTGATATTAGACCTCTTGCATAACCTCTTTAAAGCTCGAAATTATAAATTCCGGCAATTAAGTTGAATCTTAAACCGAACCGTTTTCTTCTATTTCTGTAACGATCGGCGATAATTTTAAATCTTTTAACCATACCAATTAC
>JAIOYD010000041.1 GCA_021741285.1 Rickettsiaceae bacterium
TAATTGGTATGGTTAAAAGATTTAAAATTATCGCCGATCGTTACAGAAATAGAAGAAAACGGTTCGGTTTAAGATTCAACTTAATTGCCGGAATTTATAATTTCGAGCTTTAAAGAGGTTATGCAAGAGGTCTATTTTAAAAATTCCTGAAATTACGTCAGAAATTTAGAATTTTGACGCAGAGACTTTATAGAGTTTCTACTTATTTATTGGTTATGCAAGAGGTCTATTCTCTTTGCAAAGTAAAAAGCCAAAAATATCAGTAAGTGAGCTGTAGTTCCAACAAACACCCCTTTTAGATAGAAGTGCTCTTCAAGATATAATTGCCATAAAACAAACGTTAAGGCTCCAGTCGCGCACGAAATAACAAAATTTCTTTTACTTATAGTAATGCCAAATAAGCCAAAAATCATGGGTACCAGGACTATAGGACTCCAAAAACCTACCACGAATATTACTAGATCAACTACCTTAGAAAAACATAAGGCAATAACTATAGCTATACTACCGATTAATACATTCATTATTCTTGCGAGCATTAACATAGAGGTTTGATGTTTAACTGAAAATAAGGGGTTAAAAATATCTTTAACAATAGTAATGGAAGTAACATTCAAATCAGAGTCAGCTGTTGACATCACTGCCGCTAAAAGACCAACTACTACTATTCCTTGAACGCCCACCGGGATGATATGATCAATTAAATAGGGCAAGGCTAAGCTTGCTTTAATATCTGGATATTGTACGTAGGCAATTAGGCCATTAATAGTTACAAATACTAGAAAAATAACATATACGCCAGTCTTGATTATTATAGCATTTGTTGTGGTTTTACTATCTTTGTTAATTAGAGCTCTTTGAATAAAGGTCGGTAATAAGTTAATAACTGAAAACCCAAGAGCTGCTGATATTGTGAGACCGAGGAGGTCTGGATTATCTGGGAAAGAGACCTTATCAAGAGGGACAGAGGCAATAAATTTATCAAATCCAATTTGGTATATGCCGAAAATCGTGATAATTGGTATAGCAACTATCATGGCAAAAAACTGAAGGAGATTAGTAAAGAGAACTGACTGTAATCCCCCAATAGTCGTATATATTACTACTATTCCATAACTGAGTGTTACCCCTAAAACATAATCTACTTGTAGGATGTACTCAAAAATTCTTCCACTTACACTAATCTGGGCAGCTAATAGCCCAATAGAGACTAATATTGCTGATAATCCACCAATATAGCGTCCAGGTAATCCATAGTAGGATGACATAATATCGCCAATAGTTTCTGAACCGTAATGCTGTATTAGTTTTGGAACTATATAAATTGCTATTAAGAGATCAATAGGCATGGCAATCAATAGGCCATAACTATGTGCAATGGTTTCAGAAAAAGCTTTTTCAGATATTCCGAAAGTTGTACCTCCGCCAATAGTGGAAGCAAAAATTGTTGCTACAAGCAATAGCTTATTACCCTTAACTCCTTTAGTAATCCTAGAAAAAGACTTAAAGTTGCCGCCTGTAGTTCTTTTAACTATTCCGATTATGAGCAAGAGGGAAAGATAGGAAAATACTATAATTATATCAATCATAATTTACCATACTTTGTTTCTTTTTCATTTTTTCTAAATATACAATGATCACTAGAGCTGGTACGGTTGCAACTGTTGTGAACAGATAAAATACTGTCCAGCCAAAATTTGCAACAAAATAGCCTGAAATAGATGGCAGGATAGATCTCGAGAGCCCCATCATTGATGAAAAGAAAGAATATTGCGTAGCTCTAAATCTTCCATCACATAAAGAGGCAATGAACGCAATATATGCTGCCATAGTCATACCTCCACTTATACCTTCAAACCCTGTAATTAAGAATAGTAAGTATATATTTTTGCCAACAGCATCTTGCAGTACAAATAGAACGTGAGCGGCAGCATGAATTGATCCAAAAAGCAACAAACTCTCATAAAGAGGTTTTTTCCTCATTATATAACTTGCGAGCAATCCACCAATCATTGCAGAAATAGCTCCAAATAGTTTTCCTGCTGTGGCTATCTCAAATGAGTCGTAGCCAATATGATGCAGAAACGGAGTAATCATCATACTGATGAAATTATCTGGAAGTCTGTATAAGATTAGAAAAATAATAACAAATAATATATACTTATTTGATCCGATGGGTTTTAAAATTTTCTTTATAAAAGAACGCGTTCTTAGGAAGTAGCCTTGATGCTTAATCGCATCCTCAATTAGTTCATTGTTAAATTTTGTATAAAGCGAAGCTAGGTTTTTTGATAGTAAAATCAATATGATAGGGAAAACAATTAATACTATGCTAAATAATTCGTAGACTAGATTCCATCGCATATATTGAGAAATGTAGATTGCTCCAGAGCTGGAAAGTAGCATACCTATACGATAGCCAAATATATACATTCCCGAAATTTCTCCTTGATGTCTTTTATCAACTAATTCTGTTCGAAGAGCACCAAGGATAGAGTCTTGTGCTGAAGCAAAAATAGATATTAAAAGACCAGATATGGCTAGTGGCAACAGCTCTTGGGTTGGGTCAAATGTGCTTATTAAATATACTGCTGCACTCAGTAGAAGTTGTACTAATAATAACCAAGAGAGCCTTTGACCAAAAGCGGAGTGTAAAAAGGGGATTTTTTTGGTGTCAAAAAGAGGCGCCCAAGTAAAATTTATTGCATAAGGCAGTGATACTAAAGAAAATGCTCCTATCGTTCTTATGTCAATTTTTTCAAATGAAAGCCAATAATTAAGTGTATATCCGCTGAGCATTATGGTAAAACCACTCATCAACCCAAACAACCATACTATTAAAAATTTTTTTCTTGGCATAATCTCTTTAAACTTCTCAAACTTAGAATATTCTCAGAATGAACAGATTGTAGTTAAGAACCTGTTTTAACATAATGTGAGATTTAATTGTGTGATAGTATTATCTTTTAATCTTAAGGGAGTCAATAACTATGGTAATGATAAAGCTTTTTTATTGACAACTAATTAGCTCTGTACTAGAACTGGTAAGTATTTGCAAGAGGATGTAGGTACTGATTTAAGCAGGTCTTTTGTAATATTGAATGTCTAATCTTAAAAATCCAATCTTTGTAAACAAAATCAAGAACATATTCTGGCCCATAGAGCGTTCAGAGATAAAGCTATTTTTACCGCTTGGATTAATGATGATGTGTATGTTGTTCAACTTCGGGTCATTAAGATCAATCAAGGACAGTTTGGTTGTACCGAACATAGGGGCAGAAGTTATCAGTTTCCTCAAATTATGGCTAGTACTACCATCCACTATAATCTTTACTCTGATATATGTTCGCTTGAGTAATATATTTGAGTATGATCGTTTATTTTATATTATAGTTTGTTTTTTTCTCGGCTTCTTTATTTTATTTACCTATGTTTTATTTCCACAGCAACATCTGTTTCATCCAAGCGATGAAACAATAGCTAGTTTGACGCATAGCTACCCTTATTTAAAATGGTTTATAAAAATCTTGGGTAAATGGAGTTACGCTCTGATGTATGTTTTTTGTGAGCTGTGGAGTGTTGTCATAATCAACTTATTATTCTGGCAGTACGCGAATCATATTTTTGATACAGACTCAGCTAAAAGATTTTATCCATTTCTTGGTGTTATAGGTAACGTTGGTTTAATTATAGCTGGTAATATTTTAGTAAGCTTCTCTGACCTTTCTGGGGTTTCAGATGAGCATATCCTCAAATCATATTCTAATGATATTGGCTATCAGTGCGAAATGGTTTTGAAGCCAATTATGAAGTCTGTTATTTTTGCAGGTCTAGTAGCTATGGCATTATATAGGTATATAGATCATTACATCCTTAAGAACAGCCAATTTAAGAGGCGAAAAACGACTGCAGCAGAAAAAACTAAAACTTCTTTATCCTTTTTTCAGAGTATTAAATTAATTGTAAGGTCCAAATATATTGGACATATAGTGTTGCTTGTACTTTGTTACGGACTGCTAATTAATATTCTTGAAGGACCGTGGAAGTCAAAAGTTAGCCAACTTTACCCAAATACAATTGATTACATAAATTTTATGGGTAGGTTTAATATCTGGATGGGGGTTTCTTGCGTTGCATTCATGATAATAGGTAGTAATATTTTAAGAAGCTTCTCTTGGAGAGCATCGGCATTAGTTACACCCTTTATGATGAGTGCTACGGGTTTGATCTTTTTTGGTTTTGTAATAATTGCCAATTATGTAGATTTTTCAGATGAATGGTTTAACCCTATATATTTTGCAGTACTTATAGGTGCTATTCAAAACATATTGAGTAAAGCAACAAAATACTCTCTATTTGACTCAACAAAAGAAATGGCCTATATACCGCTTTCGTTAGAGTTGAAGACCAAAGGTAAAGCGGCTGTAGAAGTTATAGGCTTAAAATTTGGTAAATCGCTGGGGGCGTTTATACAGTCTTCGATGTTCATTCTTATGCCAATGGCAACTTTTGACTCCCTAGCTCAATATTTACTTGGTATTTTTGTATTAATAATGGCATTGTGGATATGGAATGTTAGAATCCTTGGTAAGGAATACGCAAATCTAAGAGGCGAAGAAAATGAAAATAATTAAAACCATAGTTATTATATTAGTGCTATTTTTATTAGGCCTGGCTGGATTATGGTACTTTGTAACCAAAAAACTCGCGACAGAGTTAAATGAAAAATATGCAGGTAAAGAATTTGCGATCAAAGGTGTGGATAAAATTGATTATTTCATTACTTTCAACAAAGTAGTGCCGTCAGGATTTCCATACAAAATTGGTTGGAAAGTTATAGGATGGAAAGAAGAGAGTAGGAGCGCAGATATTATCTATACATCTCCCCTAGAGTTTGGTTATGACCTGATATTACAACGTGCTTTTGTTAATTATAATGGAGATATAGTTGCTTCTTATAAGCCAGCAAAGTTTGGCTTTGGTTCACGTTTAAGCATAAATAACTATAATATTTCTGTTGACATACCGCTAAACAAAGAATTGTTTAAAACCCTTAAGTCTATTAAAGATCCAGTAGAGATAGTAAACCATGTATCGGAGATTAAAATTTCCACTGGAAAGGTTGAAATTTTTGATTTAATTGATAACGAAAAATTTTATGACAAAGAGTTTGAACACATGAAATTATCGTTTGTTTCTAACAAAATTTACGAAAATATCAAGGATCTATTAGATCACATCCCTCAAGAATATAAGATACACTATGTTGTTAAAACACACCCAAATAAAGCTGTGATGAGAAGGTTACCTGTTAGTTTATTTTATGGATTTTCTGCTTTGCCAGCAGGTTTTGATTTTACGGCTAATGCCGAAATAAAAACTAAAGGCAATAATGTTGGAGAGTTTATGAAAGGCCTTGAGGTTAAAGCTGATGCTACTTGCGAATCAAGTTACCTTGATTTACCAAATTTAAAAATTCATTATACATCTGGGAATTATAGTGACGGCAGGGATTTTATGCTTGATACAAGCTCTAAAATTAAAATAAAATCAGGCATGTTTGATCATATTTTTGAAAAGTATGGATTATTATATGCTCCACTTCTTCTTAAATCGCCTATGGGTATAGCTGTAGACCAAGAGATTCGTTATATTATTCAAAATAAAGAGATTTTTAAGTTCAAAGATCTGGAGAATAATTCTTATGATTTTGGCTTGAAAATGAATTCATCAAACACAAAGAGCAAGAAGTACTTAAAGATAGAGGATTTTAGTATTCTATCTGATAAATCTGGGGTAAGGTTAACACATGAAATGCAGGCGAATATCAGTCGTAAGATGGACTGGTTTGCAAATGGTATCTTATATTTAACAAACTACCCTACGGTTATTGAATTTAGTTCTGGGTATATCTACAGATTTGGCAAATTCAAAATTTTAAATGATGAAGCCAGGCATCTTTATATAGATGTGAATAAAGCTTTTCTTAAAGACATATCTGATCATCCTCAATCAATTTCAAATGACCTGAGCTTTGAATATAAGTTAAATTCAAGCCGTATGGATCAATCGATGATTGGTAGTGTAAAATTTGATCAGATAATTCCTTTATATACTTTGATGCTTTATCAAAAATTGTTCGATAAAGTTGGGTACGGTGGGGATGTTTTAAGTAGAATGAAAGAAATATTACCGCAAATAGATGGCAATGATCCATTATTACAAAAAATTCTACCAAGAATATCAAGCGGGAATGTAGTTAAGGAATCTGTGGGAAAGCAAATAGATAAAGCAATGCCAGCCAAAGCAAAAGACATAATTCCAAAGATTGTGCCGAAAGATAGAAATGGATTGCTTAAATCTCAGATCAAATAAAAAAAGATAGGTAAAACTTGAACTTAATTCAAGAAATTCATAGCTATTTATCTAGCGATATTCAAGCGATGAATGACATCATTATTGATAGTTTAGCTGTTGAGGAGGACCTAATTAAGGTCATTAGCCAGCACTTGTCTACTGCAGGTGGAAAAAGGATGCGTCCGATTTTGACCGTGCTTTGTTCCAAAATGTTTGGGTACACCGGAGATCAATCGATAAAACTGGCTGCGGCGGTTGAATTTATTCATATGGCTACTTTGCTTCATGATGACGTTGTGGATGGGAGTAGAATGCGTCGTTTTTTACCTACTGCAAATGTAGTATGGGGAAGTAAAGCCAGCATATTAGTAGGTGATTTTTTATTTAGTCAGTCGTTTAAGTTAATAGTATCAACTAAAATAATTTCTGCTTTACAGGCTTTATCTAGTGCTTCAGCAATCATTGCGGAGGGAGAAGTATCGCAACTAGTCCAACTTGAACAAAAACGTATTGTTAAGGAAGAAGAGTACCTAAAGATTATTAATGCAAAAACTGCTGAACTTTTTGGAGCGGCTTGTGAGGTAGGGGCTATTGTTGCTGGAAGAGAGGACGCGGCTCAAAACCTGAAGAAGTTTGGCTTGTGTTTGGGTAATATTTTTCAGATAGCAGATGATGCTCTTGACTATTTTAGTGACAGCAGTAAAGTTGGTAAGAATGTAGGTGATGACTTTTATGAAGGGAAAATTACGTTGCCAGTTATATTATTAACTAAGAAAATCTCGGATCAAGAGAACAATAAGCTAAAGTCAATGATAGAGGCTACATATCGCTCGCCAGAAGATTTTGCTTGGGTTAGATTGATTATGAATGAGCATGAAATTCAAATAGACATTAAAAACTATCTTGAGGATTTGCGCTCAAGTGCACTAAATTCATTAGCAGAAATTAAGGTTGAAAATAAATCCCAAGACTATTTGGTGCGATTGGTAGATTTTGCCATCAATAGATCGTATTAGCACATGAATCAAAGTTCTGATAAACAGAATAAAATTATTTCAGTTTGGCTAGGCATGATGTGCTTTTTTATTCTGTTAATGATATTTATAGGTGGTATTACACGACTTACAGAATCTGGTTTATCAATTACTCAGTGGAATCCCATGAGTGGAATTTTGCCACCTTTAAACGAAGATAGTTGGCATATAGAGTTTGAAAAATATAAACTCTCCCCAGAATACCAAAAAATTAATTTTGGTATGAATCTTAGTGAATTTAAATCTATCTATTTAATAGAGTTTATTCATAGGATTGCCGGCCGAATAACAGGGTTATTATATATTATTCCATTATTGATATTTGTTTTCAAAGGCTATATAAAGCCAAATGAATTTGGTATATATTTCGTGGGCTTGTTTTTATTCCTATGCCAAGGAGTAATGGGATGGTACATGGTCAAGAGTGGGTTAGTTTTCGATCCTCATGTTAGTCATTATAGGCTAGCTATGCATCTGCTTCTTGCGATATTACTATATATATTATTCTTTTGGCAGTTTATGAAGAGAACACTAACGGTTATGTTGCTTCCAACCATTGTTTCGGTTTCCTCCGAAAAGACTTGGTGTAAGCTTTCAATCTCAGTGTTAGTGGTACAGATAGTTCTGGGTGGATTTGTTGCTGGGCTGAATGGTGGACTTGTTTATAACCAATTTCCTATGATGGGAGAAGGTATTATTCCTCCGGAAATTAAAATAGCTAACCTTTCTTTACTCAGCTTTTCCGATCCTGTATTTGTTCAATTTGCTCATAGAATGACAGCTTATCTGCTTAGTATTATTATTGTTATTTTCTGTATTAAAGGTAGAAAGATAACTAATAAAAAATTTTTGCTAGCCTCAATATGTATATTTATACTTTTAGTAATGCAAGTCTTAGTTGGCATAGTAACTTTGGTCTATCATGTGCCAATAGAATTTGCTTTGCTGCATCAAATGGGCGGGGTATTATTACTATCTTGCTTAGTTTGGGCTTATTTTTTACTATATAATTCATGAAAAAAATAATAGTTGACTCTTCAGAGCCAGTAAGACTTGATCGTTATATTAGAAGAATATTTCCTTCTGTTACTCAAGGAATTATAGAACGCTACCTCAGAAGTGGCAAAATTAAGGTAAATGAAAGTAAAGTAAAATCAAGCACTCGTATAAAGAACGGTGATAAAATAACATTATATGTCGAGTTGTCTCCGGGTAGCGTTGCTGTTAAAACTTTCTCAGATAGCACCATAGCTTTAGCAACAAAGTTAATGGCTGAATATTTGCTTTGGTCTACCAATGAGTTTATTGCTATTAACAAACCTCATAACTTGGCTGTTCAAGGAGGAAGTAAAATTAGTGTATCTATTGATGAAGCAATATCATATTTAAATACCACAAATGAAATGAATCTTAAGCTAGTTCATAGGCTAGATAAAGGAACAAGTGGTGTCTTGCTTATTGCACGTGACCATAATAGCGCGGTAATACTGACTAAGGCGTTCAAAGATAAGTTAATAGAAAAGACATATTATGCAGTAGTCTGTGGCCACCCTCAGAAGACTCAAGGTACCTTACTTAACTATATAGGTAAAGATAGATCGGGTATTTTTGAGATTGTAAAAGAATTAAAAAGTGGGAAAATGGCTGAAACTAGTTACAATGTTTTAAAGGAAAATGATGATTATTCGTTTGTTGAATTCAAGCCTAAAACGGGTAGAATGCATCAGCTTAGAGTGCATAGCAAGATTCTTGGCTGCCCAATTCTTGGGGATGTTAAATATGGTGGTCTAAGCTATAAACGAATTATGCTACATGCTAAACAAGTAGTGATACCAAAGGAAGTATTTGGTAGTGAAATGATTATAGAGTGTAACTTACCGGATCCATGGTTTAAGTTAAAAATTTAACTTATCTCTATTAATGTTACTATTTTTTGTAGTAATAAGCGGTTCTAATATTTCTTAAGCGTCAAGCCTTTTGCTTTGCGAGGACATGATTTGACTGCGTCTAGAGAGTATATAGTCTCTTCGTCAGAAGTCTCTTTAGCTGAATTAGCAAGGGATTTTACTATATAAACTACTTAGGAAATCCATAAGAAAATGGTATAATTAGCGTATAAAGCTTATGGATTTTAAATTATGCCTATAGAAAA
>JAIOYD010000042.1 GCA_021741285.1 Rickettsiaceae bacterium
TAATTGGTATGGTTAAAAGATTTAAAATTATCGCCGATCGTTACAGAAATAGAAGAAAACGGTTCGGTTTAAGATTCAACTTAATTGCCGGAATTTATAATTTCGAGCTTTAAAGAGGTTATGCAAGAGGTCTAATGTAACCAAAAACAAAATCTTCTTCTGGTAGTCTATTTCTATTCTTTAAACGATTTAAATCAAAACCATAGTCAAGATATGAAATTTTCGTGTGTGGAATATTAAAATCTCTAACAAATTTGTTCATTAGAAATTTTGACGGGGCAATAAAATGATCAACATAATCAACTATTTTTTTAGTGTGGTTCATTCTAGTAGCAACCCAGTGGTTCCAATAAGTTATCTCTGAATTTAAAAATTCCATATCACCAGTAAAATACCCTCTATAACACTCTGTAGTACATTTTTTGTCTTCCTGACCATCACAAAGTTTCAGTAACTCTTTAGAATTACGTTGAATAAACCTTCCTCTTGGGCACATTAACCAAAAGTCATGTAAGGTAAAGACTACAGGTATACATTGTTTTGAAGCAATTTCTGGTAAACTTATAGATAAATGATTCAGGTGACCGAAATGGATAAGATCAGGTTTGAAATGATCTATTATTGTTTCAAATCTTATATTTACTTCTTCATTGATAAATTTATAACGATATTTAGTTGTAGGTATATTAATTAAATGCAATAAAATTCGAGGATCGCTATTATCTAAGACTGTACTGTAGTGGAAGTCAGGTAAAAAACTATTTTCATCTCTGGCAAAGACTTGAACTTCATGATTATCAGCTAATTCATGAGCAAGGATCTGACTATATACTTCAGAACCGGCACTATAATAGGGCGGGTAGCCATGAATAACTTTCAATATTTTCATATATTACCATATCTATATTTCCAGGACATGTTGGCCTGCTATTTTTAAGACTTTTTATAAATTTACTTAACCCTTCTTCTAATGAATGTTTTGGCGACCAACCAAGCAATTCTTTAGCTTTACTAAAATCACCATAAAAGCGACTTACATCAAAATTTCTTGAGGGGTAAAAATTGATTTTAGAATTACTTTCAGTTATTTCTAATACAATATTTGCTAATTCCTCTAGATTGCATGGTTTACAAGCAGTAAAATGAATTGGAGAAAGTGAGGATTTTATATTTTGTAAATGGTTAACAGTTAAAGATATACCTTCTACTACATCTTCTAGGTAAGTAAAATCAAAAACACATTCCTTACCTTCTACTCTTATAGGATCTCCTTTTAATGCGTTGATACAAAACGCGGGAACTACTCTATTATAATGATCTAACAACCCGCCATACACGTTTGAAAACCTTAAAACTGCTACATTAAAATCAAAACTCTCCAAATTAGTTACAAGTTCTTCTATTAATACTTTCCCTCTAGCATAATTATTCACCGGATCTAAAGAAGCTGACTCTTCTATTACTGGTAAATTTTTTTGTTCTCCATAGACTTCCCTACTACTTGCATAAATAATCCAAGGTTTATTTGGAAGCAATTTACATAACTCTAAAAATTTTGTTGTACCTTCAACATTAACTTTCTGACATAGTTCTGGGTATTGCTCTCCATGGATGACTCTTGAAATTGCAGCTAGATGAATAACTCCAATACACTCCTTAAGTAACGGTATAACCTCTTCTGAGAAAAAACTTAATGGATTATCCTTTAACCTTATATCACAGCACACTACTTCATAATTTTGTTTTTTTAATTGCTCTACTAAAGCTGATCCAATTAAACCAGTTGCTCCTGTTACTAATATTTTATTCATAATACAACTTTAAAGTTTAAATGCCTAAGATTAAGATTTATAATAAAAAAATTAGATTAGCAATTATTTTATTTCTTGGAGCTTACTCTCTAGAATATTGTAGATAAGAATGTACTAGATACAGAACAAATAATACTAAATAGTAGTTAATTTATAGATTTTTATATTGCAGTAAATCAAAGATATAACCATAATTAACGTTAATTTATCTATAACCTCTTCAAAAAGAAAATAATCAATTGTAACTGCAATTACTATTTCAAAATATCTAAAAGAAGATATAATGCTTATGCGACAATATCTATATGACCTAAATAAACAATAATACATCACTGCGCTTAATAAGCCTAATAAGAAAAGTATAGTAAAGTCTAAAATACTTGGCATTTTAAATTGCTGAATTACGGCACAAAAAGATATAATACCAACAATACAACAAACTCCAAAAGCATCTTTAATATAATTTTGATTAGTATATTTTTTATTAATTATTTCTGCACTAGAAAACAACACAACACTTATTATAAAGAAAACATCATTTTTAATATTTAAAATTAAAGAGTATTTTTTATACAGTAAATAACAAATAGTTATTAAAAAACATAAAAAACTATAGAGAAGCTGCTTTAATGAAAGCTTATCATTTAAAAAATAATAAGCTAATTGAATTGTAATAATTGGAATTAATAAGCCGAAAAAAGATGCATTTGAAATTGAAGATTTCTGTAGACCTATAATCCATAGAAAGATAGCAAAAAATAAAATTATTCCTCTTGTAAAGTAATTTTTTAATTCATTTAAGTTAAATTTAATTTTAAAAAGAAAAAATAATAATAGCGCACAAAAACTGAATCTAAAAAAAACTATCTGATAAGTGTTTATATTTAAACTTAGTTGTTTTGATATTACATCACATACAACTCCAATAAATAAACTAATAACAAATAATATATAATTGAGCATTTTATTATCTTTCTACAAAGTTTAGGAACAAATAGTTCTAAGATCCAGAAATTAGGATAAATCTACTACTTAAACTATTAAATATTTGATATTTCCATCCTCTAATATCAAACTTACTTTTTCTTTGTCTTCTGCACTAAGTAAATAGTGAGCAAATGTAGTGTTTTTAGCAATAGAGCGATTAATAAGCATTTTTAAGGTGCTAAGATTTCTTTGTTGAACCGTAGAGAGGTTAGAAAGAACAACAATTATATCCTGTATTTTTGTTAGATTCAAAAAGGTGAAGCATTTCCCTAAAATCCCAATAATGACATCAGAAATTTGGATACAAATTTCATTTTTAGAATCTACGAATTGGTAATTCTTTATAATCTTACCTTTGTCATAAAATACTATTTTAGCGAAGATATTTTCAATGATGCTTTCACTATATAAAATATGTGAAGAGTTTTTAAATAGACATATTTTTTGTATATAAAAACTACTAAAATTCTCAATTAGAATATTTGGTTCTTCATTTTTAAACAATAATACTGACTTAACTTTCATCGCACCTTCTAAGAGACCTTTGAGCATATAAAAGTTAAAATGTGCTATTAAATTACGGTGACCCTCTAACAGATCTTTAAGTTCAGCAGCAAAATTAAGAAAATCTTCTCTGCAAAGACTTGGATATGAGTAACGCTTAAAGATAACAAGAGTCTTCTCTAGATCTTCTCTTAGTATCTTGTAAAGATCATTTTAATGTCTCGTAATAAGGAACCAGCTTCGCTTGAAAGGCTTCCATGATAATGGTATCCACAATATCAACTACTGACCAGTAAATGACATCCATAACATAGAAATGAATCAGTAAATTGTTTTTTTTTAAAGCCATTCAAGAAATATTTCTATTTTCTTAGATTCCAATATTTGCAAAAAATCTCCCTTTGTTAGATAACAAAGTTTTATTTCTTTAGTTGATTTTTGGAGTTGAAGAATCGATATGTAACTTATTAAATTCAATATCATGGTCTATTCTTCTCTTGTGTAATACCCCACCAAGGGTAAAGCATATTGGCTGTGCTCCAATATTTAAAACATTCTCAGTAACCTTGAGAGCTCTCATGTTATTAGTTTCATCGTAATAAAAGGTATATACATCATCTATATTTTGCTCTCGCAATTTGTTAACGTCAATTATTTTTTTCTTCATTTATCTCCAACATTTATAGACTAGGACTTTTATAAAAAATAATAGTTGAAAATTAAATTTATTTGTTCAGTGCTAATCGCATATTAAATTCTAATAAACCTCAAACTGAGTTTTACTATTAACTTATTTAACAAACTTTGCCTAGCTAAAATGCGTTAGCCAACTTTATCTAATTTGTTTACTTTTCTTTTTTCATAAATTAAATTTAACTGCGATTCATTTTTAATATAATATATATGCAGAATAAGTAATCGGTTTTTGATAACTGATACTTGAATGAAATTTTTGATAATTGTTTAGTCCAGTTAAGTAGATCACTATGGGTAGACCCAAAAAATACATTACTTAATGAACAGAATCACGCAAAATAATTGTTTATTTTAGGTATGATTATCGTTAATATACAAAAATTATCAATAGCATACCCAAAATATACATTTTATGACTAAAATCGGCTACGCTCGCACCTCTACCATAGAACAAAATTTGGATTCACAAATTATCGCACTTAAAGCAGCAAATTGTGAAATTATTAGAACTGAACAAAAAAGCGGTTCTAATTTAACAGAGCGCACGGAACTAAATAATATATTGGAGTTTATTCATAAAGGTGAATACTTGGTAGTAACGCGTATAGACAGACTTGCACGCTCATTAAAAGACTTGCAGATTATAGCAGATCGCTTAAAAGCAAAAGGAGCTAACCTCTATGCGATAGAACAACCAGTAGATACTTCTACCCCAACAGGTAAGGCTTTCTTTGATATGCTAGGAGTATTTGCCGAGTTTGAAACTAACTTGCGCCGTGAACGCCAAGCCGATGGTATTGCTGCTGCAAAAAATAAAGGTATTTATAAAGGACGACCGCCTTCTATTAGTCAAGATAAGATTAAGCAACATCTATTAGAAGGTAAACGCCCTACCAGGATTGCAAAAGACTTGGAAATATCTAGAGGTACAGTTTATAAGGTAAAACAATTAATAAGTAACACACCTAATCTCGAATGATGGCAGAACTGTAGATGATTATAATCAACTCTTAAAAGGGAAAATGAGAAAATTAAACTACTATCTATTATGGGTCTTTATCTTTCAATTGATAGGTGTCGACCTAGGTCAAATAAGCAAAGCTAATCTGGAATGGTATGATTCTATTACTAAATCTTCTTTTACCCCGCCAAATCTAGCTTTTCCTATAGTCTGGAGTTTATTATATATTTTACTAGCTTTATTAGGGGCTTACCTCTGGTCTAACAGAAAAGTAGCGGCTTTATCTCACCTCTTAATATTTTATTTTAGCCAATTACTATTTAATTGGCTGTGGACTCCAGTCTTTTTTGGCTTGCACTTAACATACTGGTCTCTCTTAATTATTATAATAATATTTTTTATAACTATGTATATAATCCTTAAATCATGGTGCAATCACCGACTAATAGCATATACTTTAATTCCTTATATAGTGTGGGTGAGCTTTGCTGGTTACCTAAATTTGATAATATGTAAAGCCTATATCTAGTTATTTAGAAATAATTTACATACATTATTTAATGAAACATATATAGAAATGATAAGTAAAACTACTATATGAGCTTAATAATCCAATGGTTCCGTCAAGATTTAAGAATATCTGATAACCCTGCTTTATTCGCAGCTGTGAATAAAGGTGAGGTTCTTCCTATATATATACTTGATGACGAAAATGCCGGTAAATATAAAATTGGTTCTGCTAGCCGTATATGGTTACATCATTCGTTAGACAAACTCAACGAATCTTTAGAGCATAAATTGCGTATTTTTGCCGGTGATGCTAAAGAAGTTATTGCTCAACTCTTACAGAAATACGATATCTCGGCAGTATACTGGAATCGTTGTTACGAGCCTTGGCGGATCAAGCGTGACCAAGCTATCAAAGAAATGCTAAAACGGTTAGGGGTTGAAGCTCATAGTTTTAATGGATCCTTGTTAATAGAACCATGGGAGCTACTTAAAGAAGATAATAGTTTTTATAAAGTCTTTACTCCGTTTTATAAAAAAGCCTATTTAGAAGGTTTTCTTACCTGCAACCCCATTAGTAAACCACATAAATTAATGATATCTAACCAAAGGATAGAATGTTTAGACCTAGACTCTCTAAAATTATTACCGACATCAACCTGGAGCGAAAAAGTAATATCTCATTGGCAAATAGGAGAGGAAGCGGCTTATAAGAAGCTAGAATATTTTTTACAAAACGGCATTAATGATTATAAAGAAGGAAGAGATTTTCCTGATAAACAAAATGTTTCTTATCTTTCTCCCCATCTACATTTTGGAGAACTTTCACCACGGCAAATCGTTTACAATATTCACAACAAAGTAAGCGATAGAAATCTAGAACATTTTCTACGTGAAATAACCTGGCGGGAGTTTTCTTATTATCTACTATACCATTTTCCTGAATTGCCGGACAAAAACTTTCAATCTAAGTTTGATTATTTTCCATGGAGAGAAAATACAACTTTATTAAATGCATGGCAAAAAGGAGAAACCGGGTATCCTATTATAGACGCAGGAATGCGTGAACTTTGGCAAACTGGCTATATGCATAATCGTGTTCGTATGATTGTTGGCTCTTTCTTAGTTAAAAATCTACTTTTACCATGGCATCATGGAAGAGACTGGTTTTGGGACTGCTTATTAGATGCCGACCTTGCCAATAATAGTGCTAGTTGGCAGTGGGTTGCCGGTTCTGGCGCTGATGCAGCTCCATATTTTCGAATATTTAACCCAATATTACAGGGAAAGAAATTTGATCCGGAGGGGAGTTATATATCCCGCTTTATCCCTGAATTAAATAAATTGCCAAAACAATTTCTTTTTAATATCTGGGAAGCCCCAACTTCTGTCTTAAAACAAGCAGGAATTACATTAGGGCAAAATTATCCTAGGCCTATAATTGACTTAAAGTATTCGAGAGAGAAAGCTCTACAAGCTTATAACAGTATTAAATAGTTGGAAAGTTGTAAGTGGTCGGTGCATCTATATTACAAAAAAGGTTGCTTGATAAAAAAACAGCACTATTGAAACTTAAGCAACAGAGGGAGATTAATTATTGATATTTATAGTAATAACCTAAAAATACTATTATTTTTATAAGCACAATATTAGGACTACCCTGCCCTTATTACTATAAATTGATTAAAAAAATAATGGCCGTTTTTACTATAAAAATTATACTATGCCATTCCCAAAGATTTTGTACGTTTGTCCGTTTTATGTTACAATGGTATTTGAGCAATTCAATATAAAAAATATACCAAGTAAAATTCATGAGTGATTTAATCAGTTTCGACTACGCTATCAAATATCTTCTCAAAGATAAAGGCGATTATGAAATAGTAGAGGGTTTTATCTCTGCTCTGCTAGCTTCCGAAGGATATAAGCCTATTAAAATTAAAGCTTTGTTAGAAAGTGAAAGTAACAAGGAAAGTAAACATTTAAAAAGAAGTATAGCCGATGTTATCGTTGAAGACGAACAAGGGAATAATTATATAGTGGAAATTGATAGAGCTTATACTAATCTCTTTCTTCATAAAGCGGTTTTTAATACTTCAAGGCTTATTGTCGATAATCTAGGAGCCAACCAAGATTATTTAAAGATTAAGAAAGTATTTCATATCAATTTATTATATTTTCCTTTCGAAGATACTAAAGCTCCATTACATCACGGTAAAGTGATTTTTCACGAGATAGATAATAAGCATCCGATAGACATTCATTTAATAGATAGAGGCATGCATACATTCGATGCTCACAATATCTTTCCTGAATACTTTTTAATATCTATACCGCTCTTTGACGATGTTATAAAACAAGAGATGGATGAATGGCTATATTTAATGAAACACTCTGAAGTAAAAGAGAGTTTCAAATCGCCTTATATGCAGAAGGTAGCGGAGCGTCTTAGTATCCTAAAAATGACTAATAAAGAACGAGAAACCTATGATACTTACCTCATGGACTCGATGAAAGGGCGGGATTATTTAATTTCAGCAGAAGAAAAAGGTAAGGCCGAAGGTAAGGCTGAACGCGATATCGAAATTACTCGGAGAATGCTACTTAAAGGAAAAAATATTGAGGAAATTATAGATATCACTGATTTATCTGTAGAAGAAATTAAGGAAATAGAAGCCAAAATAAAATCTTAACAGCGAGCATTTTTATTGTTTCAAAAACCTAAATTCAAGCATACTTCTCTAGCAAACATATTGACAGTAGTTTTGGAAGAGATTTTTTGCGTGAGTAGTTAGAAAAATGGAGTTTTGATTTGGGACACCAAAAACATGTGTTTATGGGATTTGTAATTTAGTTTAAATAGTTAATGAAATTAAGAATTTAGTATGAATGATGTAAATAGAGATAATGGTGAATTAAATATTAATGGTAGAAAACTTACTGGATACAAGACAATAAATGTTATATTAGGAAAAAATGGATGTGGTAAGAGTTCGTTATTAAGAGATTTAAACAACCAACATAAAAAAACCTATAATATAACTTATATTTCTCCAGAAAGGGCTGGTCAATTAATTTACGATTCAAGTATCGTACAGAATATACAAAGCAGTCCAGAATGGCTAGATTCAATTCGTAACGTCAATCAAGTCTCGCAATTTAAGCAACAATCCTACCAAAAAATACTGAAAATAATAAATATAGCTCTTCAAAATTACCAATCAGAGACTGAAAAGAAAAAACAAGAAAACATCGATACCGTGCTTAGAGAATTGAAAATACCAACTTCTGACGGATATATTAATAAGATAAATAAATTACTAGATGGAGCTTTTGTAATTGGAATTGATACATCTGGTAAACTTATAATAGAGGATTCTGATAGGCTTTTATCCAATATAAGTAGCGGAGAAGCTGAAATCATAGCACTGGCAGCTGAATGTCTTTTATGCTTCATGCAATTGAAATATGATATAAAGAAAAGCGCAATACTTTTATTAGATGAACCAGATGTACATTTACACCCAGATTTACAATATAGATTTATTAAATTTTTGCTTGATGAAATTAAAAATCAGGAGAATATACAAATTTTTATAGCGACACATAGTACACCTATATTGAGTGCTTTAGCAGACTACGATGATTCTACAGTTGCATTTTTAAAAAAACATAATAACCAAGAATCAAAAGAAATCCAATTTTATTCAATTAACGAACAGCTTCAAAAGATATTACCTGTATTTGGAGCCCATCCATTAACTAGCATATATACGGAAAGTCCATTATTATTGGTTGAAGGGGATACTGATTGGATGATCTGGCAACAAGCTATTAGATCATCTGAAGGAAAAATAAAATTATATCCAGTTAGCTGTGGGGCGATCAATAAAATGAATGAATATGAAAAAATTGCATCTCTAGTCCTCGCTGCTATTTATAATCAGAAAGCAAAAGCTTTCGCCCTAAGAGACAAAGATAGTAAAGACCTTAATACCATGCCTAATGAACATACTAGCGTTGATCGTCTTATGCTAAATTGCCGAGAATCAGAAAATCTATTGTTA
>JAIOYD010000043.1 GCA_021741285.1 Rickettsiaceae bacterium
AAATCTGAGTTTTTGATACCATGGCACCAAAATTTTACGTCCTTGGCAAGGGATATATACAAAAAATAAAGATGCGACCATTTATTTTAAAAATTCCTGAAATTACGTCAGAAATTTAGAATTTTGACGCAGAGACTCATAAATTTAGAATTTTGACGCAGAGACTCAAAAATATAGTACCGCTAATGGAGTTAGCTACGCCGCTCCGGTTCGCATTGATCAACTGACTATTGGCAACAAGAGAACTTTTCATAATCTTGAGGCTCATATCACTTCTGGAGGGCTAGATATTTCATTGCTAGGTATGAGTTTGATAGGAAGTTTCAAAGACTTTAAAATCACTCGAGATATGCTTATTTTGAGTTATTAAATAACCATATTTAACTTCTTCACTCTGATTGTGGTCTAGAACTTTTCAAGTTTCTCAGCTACAATTTTTAATTCTGAGAAAATTGAAGCAAGCTGTTGTTGAAAATCTACATTTGCACTTTCTAAAACTTCTCCCCCCGACAGTTGCATTTGAGACTGCCTTTGATCAAGATGTTTTAATGCTATCATAACCAATAACAGTTCAAGCGAGGCATATTGATTGGCAGCTGCCATTTCCTTAATCTCAGTATCAAGCTTTTGAGATAGCATAACTAATCTATCTTTACTCGCCTCAGAACAAGCAAGTTTAAAATCTTTACCGCTCAGAACTATTGTTACTATCGACATAGTGGTTTCTAATTTGTTCTAATTCTTTTATATATTCTTTAATTTGGCTAAGAGTTGCCTGATTACCGCGCTTTAAATCATTGTTTTGTGTCTCTAAATCCAAAATCCTTTGCTCTTGCTTAGAAATTTTATTTAGCAATTCATCAATTTTCCTATCTGTCTGATGAATCAAATCAAATAGATCATGCTTCGTTACTTCCATTTTCATAAATAATATTTTCTATTAAGTCATTACTAGCATAGTCTACTTCATTTTTTTTCAAAACTGAATAAATTCCTACCGTTAGGATCAACATTATTGCAGATAGAAACAAGACTAATTTTTGTTTGAAAATACTTTTTTTTCCTGACTCACACGGGCGGATAACAGTATGGTTATTGTCGTCATTTATCTCTAAACCAAGAAACTCATGATATATTTTTGTATAACCATCAATATATATTTGACCTGGTATATCACTAAAATTTTCTTCTTCTAAGCCAAGTATATACTGCTTCCTTATCTTAAGAATTTCTGCTACTTGCTCTATAGTATACCCAGCACTTTCTCTAGCTTCTCTTAATTTTGATGTCATTGACTTGCCTTTAACTTTCTTAGGAAAATTTCTAATTTCTTATTTGCGAGTATTATCATATTAATATTAATTGATTCTTGCATCTTTACTTCTTCAATAAAATTCGTAAATATATTCGCATGCGCTATATTAACCTTTAACCAAGACTTAAAACTAACAGATTTTTGACCATTAGCAACAATCTCTGTTACTAATCTTCTTTGTTTGTCATAAAAATCATCTTTTAGAGATTGAACAGATAATCTATTCCAGTAGGATCCATTAATTTGTGTCTCACAGGAATCTCGAAGCCAATCAATGTTAAGAATATCACCACATTCAAAATACAAATTGGCTACATCTTCATTCTTACTGCCTGTCTGCTTAGCAATATATATTATATCAAATGCTGAAACTAATACCTCCAGGGTAGCGATAGACTTAGCAAGTTTCTTATCAACTGATGCATTAGTATAATGCTCAATTTTATTAAAAAACCTCGTCTTCGTTCCGCCTACTAAAAGCTTGCTAATAATGCTACTAAGCTCTTCTGTTTGCTGCCTATATTCTTCAATTGAATCAGTAATGCGTATCGGTGGCTTAATATTTCTTACAAACCAACTAATTCCACGACGCATTATTTTTCCTAAATCAGAAAACATCTCCACTTTTATAATCGTAGGGATATTATTACCTAGCTTACCTACTTCTTTCCAAAGATCATGCAGATCAAATATCCCGGCCACAACTTCGTGTGCTCTTGCTATATCACTAAGATGACCGCCAGTTTCGCGCTTTATGGCACTAATTACAGACCAACCAAGTTTATTAATCATTGTATTAGCAATAACAGTTCGGATTATCTCCTGTTTTAGTGGATGATTTTCTATCTCATCTTTGAATTTTTCTTGCATTATTTTGGGAAAATACTCAAGCAAATGATTTTTGAAATGCTTATCTTTAGTAAGTTGAAATGAATTCAAATCACGATCTAGGGACATTTTGCTATAAGATAGCAAAACTGCTAATTCTGGTCTTGTCATCCCTTCATTAGCAATAGATCTTCTTGATAATTCTGCTTTATTGGGCAAAAACTCTACTTCTCTGTCTAGTAATCCTTCTTTCTCAAGCTCTTTCATTAACTGACTAAAGGACTCTAGGTTAAGCGAAGGTGATAATGCAGAGATTGTTATAGCAAGATTCTGATCGTAATTATCAACAAGCACTAAATCTTCAACTTGTTTTGTCATCTTAACTAATAAATCATTGCGCTCTGGTATAGTAATTTTGCCTTTCGCAACAGCTAAATTAAGAGCAATTTTTATGTTTACTTCGTGGTCAGAGCAATCCACACCAGCAGAATTATCAATGAAGTCTGTATTAATAGCGCCCCCATTTAATGCATATTCAATTCTTCCAAGCTGAGATACCCCGACATTGCCGCCTTCAGCAATCACCCTTGCTCTAACCTCATTACCGTTTATTCGCAATAAATCATTTGTCTTATCACCAATATCAATATTATTTTCTGAGGAAGATTTGATATAAGTACCTATCCCTCCATTCCATATGAGATCAACTTTAGCTTTTATAATGGCTCTTATTAATTCGTCTGGGACAATATGATCTTTATAAATATTCACTAGCTCTTGTATCTCGGGTGAAATATTTATTACTTTAGCCGACCTTTCAAAAACCCCCCCTCCTTTTGAAATAAGAGAACTATTATAATCGCTCCACTTACTTCTTGGTAAGTCAAATAACCTTTGTCTCTCTTTATAACTATTTTCACAATCAGGATTTGGATCAATAAAAATATGTTCATGATTAAAAGCAGCTAATAGTTTAATGTATTTTGACAAAAGCATACCATTACCAAATACGTCTCCTGACATGTCGCCTATTCCTACCACAGTGAACGGTTCTTTTTGTACATTTATCCCCTTATCCTGAAAATGCAAAACAACTGATATCCACGCTCCTTTAGCAGTAATACCCATTTTTTTATGATCATAACCACGCGACCCACCTGAAGCAAAAGCATCTCTTAGCCAAAAATTATATTCCTGGGATACATCATTAGCATAATCTGAAAAAGTTGCTGTCCCCTTGTCTGCAGCTACTACTAAATATGGATTCTCATCATCATAAATAACCATATCTGTTGGTTGTACTATTTTACCATCCACAAAATTATCAGTTAAATCTAGTAAGCCTCTTAAGAAATCTTGGTAACAGGCTACTACCTTTTGCATATAGTAATCGCGACTCATATCGCCTTGGAGAAAATTAAGATAAAAAGTTCCTTTCGAGCCGACGGGAACAATAACAGCATTTTTGGTCATCTGAGCTTTTAAAAGCCCAAGTACCTCGGTACGATAATCTTCACCACGATCAGACCATCGCAGTCCCCCTCTAGCTACTTTTCCACCACGAAGATGAATCCCCTCGAACTCATTTGAATAAACAAAAATCTCAGCATAGGGGACAGGTAACGGTAAATCAGGCACCTTACTAGAATCAAACTTAAATGATAAATAATTTTTGAGACCCCCATCTTTATTTTTCTGATAAAAATTCGTTCTTACAATAGCTTCTATTATTAAGCGCATGTTGTGTAATACCTTGTCCTCAGTACTACTTTCAACAGTGTCCAGATAGCTACTCAGTTGTAAAGAAATATCTAAAACTTTATCCTTATAACTTCCTTGTGGATCGAACCTAGCTTCAAATAAATCCATCAGCATCTTGGCATATTTATGGTGCTTGACTAAAGTTTGCTGAACATAACCCTTCCCATAGAGGAAGCCTGTTTGATGCAAATAACGAGTAAGCGATTTGAGCAATTTTACTTTTGTCCAGTTAAAGCCAGCAAGAGCTATAAGCTTTCCTAAAATATCACTTGCAAGCTCTCCAGTGCTCATTTTGCTTAATGCTTCTTCGATATTATGCTTAAGTACGTCAACTGGAACATCGATTTTAACAGGACTTTGCAGCTTAAATTCGTAAAGCCAACTTTTTTTAAAATCCAATGACTCAGCAATAGCAAAGCTTTGCTCATCAATTGCTATAAAGCCAAGGTTTTCGATAGCAGGCAATGTATCAGATAGTGTAAGACTTACTTCGGGACTATAAAATTTTAAGAAAAATTCATTATTTTCACCAGCTACTAAATTCGATATCAATCTACCTTGCTTCGTTGCTTGTTCTAGGTGATGTACATCGTCAATTGACGTATCCGCATCAAACCTGTGTCTATATTCACTTGGAAAAGATGGTTCAATTTCTTTGTGTCTTAAACCCCCTTCATATTCTCCCAATTCATCACAGAGTTTATGTAATAAACCTTCTGACCAGTTAGTGGTTATTTTTATTAAATCTCCTTCCATTTCATCATGTGAATAATCTAGTTTTGACTTATCATGAATTGGCAAAGTAATAAAAAGATGGGAAAAGTCTTGAGCTACTACAGTAATATTGTCTGATATTATCTCGCTATCAAATCTTTTGGTTAAGTAATGGCAAACTTCATTATACACTTCCGGAGTGAGTCTTTCTCTTGGCAAGAATACAATCACATTAATGAATGAACCGGACCAGTCTTGTTGGATAAATAATTTTAGCTTATGACTGCGCATACTCGAAAGCATATGAATACACATGCAATATAAATCTTCTTCATCGATTTGAATGAGGGTATCCCGTGGAAGGGACTCAATAATATTCTTTATTTTCTTAGCGTTGTAGCCATTCACAGGAAAATCAGATTCATCAAGAACATAATTCATTTTACCACGCAAGATGGGGATACTCTTGATTGATTGAAAATAAATTGCCGTTCCGTATAACCCAAAAATAATAGTCCCCGTCCTGTATATACCATCTTCATCTATACGTTTTACAAGAATGTAATCAACCAAAGCGTTCCTATGTACTGGGGATAGCTTGTTTATTTTACCAAGCATAACCAGTTTATTTTCATAATAATCGCTATTAGAGAGTTCAATAATGGTAGAAATTTCTTGTATATTATCTTGCCATATTTCCCGCACGCCCTCTTGACGGACTAAAGTCTTAGTTTTTAAATCAAAATCTGCCGATCCTAGAAAAGTAATATTATTCTTTTGCAGCCAATTCAAGAAATCTAATGTTTCTTCTGCTGGTAAATTCGCTTGTTCGTAGATATCTTTGTGATGAACAATATCAGTAGTAATAGCAATACTCTTATTCAGCAGCGTTTGCCACGAATTATAAGTATAGTCGACTAGATCAATTACGTTGTTTATTTCAGATTTTATTTCAAGCAATGTTTTTTTGTCAAACGCCCCCAGTATCTTTATATAAACAAGATACTCATTAATACCGCCTTCTCCTTTATCAGCAATATCCGTTAAATTTCCTTTTTCGTCACGAATACTGTTAATCACTGGATGAAAAGTAAAAATCGTTTGTAAACCGAGTTTTGCAAGCAAGCTATTTAGAGAGTCAATAATAAATGGCCTATTTTCTGCAGCAATAAGAATAGTGATGGCAGGATTATTCTTAAATTCATTTGTCAGGATCTCCATTTTGCGCTTAAGCGGTGGACGATGAAGAAAAAAATCAAAAGCTTCGTGTGTAAAATCACCAAACAATTCTATTTTATCTTTTGAACGATAATCAACGGGAATATAAGTAAGAAATTTGCGTACAAATTTGGTGTATAAACCACCCTTACTTTCAGCATTAACTATTTCAAGTATTTCAGCACTAAAGTCACTGATTCTACACTGGAGCTTGCTAATAGCTAAAGACTTGTTGTGATTTGGGCTTTTAACCATAAAGATATCCTAATAATGGCTTTGTATTAATTTCAAACTAGAAGTATACTAGTGCAAATGTTATTTCCTTTCAATAGGTTTGGATTAATAAACCTATTGCATAATTCATAAATGAGTGAAGGATTTTTAGGAAAAATACAGGTGAGCACCGCAACAAACATTTAGTACATGAGGAGCGGCGACAAATTTTGACCACAAAATTATCACTCATAATGGGTTATGCAGGAGGTTTAATAAAATGAATACTATTTTTGCACAAGCCTCAGCACCAGGAAAAGCAGGAGTTTCTGTATTTAGAATTTCTGGTCCAACTGCGCTTCAATCTTTAACACGACTCGTTTGTCAAACTAATCCTAAATTTGAACCTCGAAAATTGTATTTTAGAAAGATCTATAACCCCAAAAACCATCAACAAATTGATGATGCTTTAGTCGTTTTTTTCAAAGGGACTTCAAGCTTTACGGGCGAAGATTCCGTTGAAATCTATACTCATGGTAGTATCGCAGTTATAAAAATGATGCACCAAGTCCTGGCCTCTCTTGAGGATGTACGAATAGCCGAACCTGGGGAGTTTGCTAAAAGAGCTTTTTTAAACGGCAAAATCGATCTAACGAGCGCAGAGGGGCTTGCCGATCTTATTGAAGCAGAAACTGCTTTGCAACTCTCGCAAGCAATAGGGCAACTCGGTGGGGGCCTTGAAAAAATATATGAAGGTTGGCGTTTAGAATTGCTAAAAATTATAAGCTTGGTTGAGGCATATATAGATTTTCCTGACGAAGATATTCCAGAAGAAACAATAAATGCAGTACGCCAATTAGTAGACCGCATAACTAATGAAATTGAGATACATCTCAACGATAATCACCGTGGTGAAAGGCTTCGCAGCGGTATAAAACTAGCGATAATTGGTCATCCCAATGTTGGTAAGTCTAGTCTGCTAAATTATCTGATGAAACGCGAAATAGCTATAGTTTCGAATATTGCAGGTACCACAAGGGACGTAGTTGAGGGGCATCTTGATATTGGAGGTTATCCGATCATATTACAAGATACAGCGGGTATTCACGACCATACCGAAGATATAATTGAACAAGAGGGAATCAACCGAGCATGGAATGCAGCAAAAAACTCAGACATTAAGATAATTCTATACGATGCTTCAAGAATGAATGATCTTAATGAATATTTTAAAGATATAATAGATGCTAATACAATTATAGTTTTCAATAAAATTGATCTGGTTTCTGGGGCTTTACTCCAAAATATCCATGGCCATAAATCAATTAATGTTTCGATCAAAAATGAACAAGGTCTTAATGAAATCATTGCAGAGATAGTATCTATAGCTGACAAAATCGCTCGCCCGTCCCAGTCCCCTCAGATTACTAGAGCCCGCCATCGGTCCCAACTACAAAAAGCACTTGAATATATGTCTAATTTCTCTTTAAATGATGATTTGGTACTAGCCGCAGAAGATTTACGGATGACGATGAGAGCAATCAGTAATATTACTGGTAAAATTACTGTAGATGAGATTTTAGGTGAAATATTTAGTAATTTTTGTATAGGCAAATAAATGATTATTATAGAAGATGTTTTACAAGAAATAACTATCGGATGGCTGGAATATTTGTCTAAGCAAAAAGCATATTCAAAACACACAGCGGCTTCATACCACAATGATTTAAATCATTTTTTAACATTTATAGGACATTACAACTCAGCCAACACTAGTCTAAACATGGTAAAATCAATAGATATTCGACTTATCAGGAGCTGGCTATCAGCAAGACATCTCGATAAATACTGCGCAGCCTCAAATGCCCGCGCTTTATCTTCTATCAAGAATTTTTATAGATTTCTTGAAAAAAAATATGATATTAATTGCCATGCTATATATACCGTACGTAGCCCCAAGAAACCAAAAACTCTCCCGAAAGCTTTAACTAAGATTGAAACCAATACTGCTATTGAAAATATACAAATGCTTGGTGAAGAGGAATGGATTCATCTTAGAAATAAAGCTCTTCTCACGCTTATTTATGCTAGTGGCCTTAGGGTATCTGAAGCGCTTTCAATAACTCGTAAACATATTGATAACCATGAATTTATTAAAATATTGGGTAAGGGTAATAAAGAACGTCTAATACCTTGGATTCAGGAATCAAGGCTTTTGGTAGAAAACTATTTAAATTCCATACCATTTACTATAGAGAATGACGAACCTGTATTCCGGGGGAAGCTAGGCCGCCCATTGCAAAGAGCGGTTTTCAATAGAGAATTAATTTGTCTAAGACGATTGCTTGGTTTACCCGAATATTTAAGCTCTCATGCATTCAGACATAGCTTTGCCACTCATCTGCTAGAAAATGGGGCAGATCTCCGATCTATCCAGGAGTTGCTCGGCCATCAAAGTCTTTCTACAACTCAAAGATATACAAAGATTAATCAACTACACCTTGAATCTGTATACGACAAAGCGCACCCTGGATCCAAAGAAAATTTTTAACAAAATACTCTTGCGTTAACTTTTGCTTATGCGCTATATTGAGTTTTATACAAAACCATTTTAAAGGGGAACATTATGGAGAAAATTATTTTACCAGCTGGTTATAAACCTTCTGAAAACGAAGAATACATGAACTCAATGCAACTTGAATATTTTAGACAAAAATTACAAACTTGGAGAGAAGAGTTGCTAGAAGAGTCCCGCGATACTCTTGATCACCTAAAAGAAGAGAATTGGAATGAACCTGATCTTACTGACCGAGCAAGTGTTGAAACAGAAACAAGCATTGAACTTAGAACTAGAGATCGTTATAGAAAATTAATCGATAAAATTGAGCACACCATCGTAAAGATAAATAAAAACGATTATGGTTACTGCGAAGAAACTGGGGAAAAAATTGGCCTCAGACGTCTTGAAGCAAGACCAGTAGCTACTCTGTGCATCGAAGCTCAAATGCGCCACGAAAATTACGAAAAAATACATTTAGACGAAGATAAAATTGATGCATAAGAAGATTACTTGGGGGTACACGCAACTTGATTTTTCTGTGTATGGCGGGCGATATTCGTATAATTACACTCAATGAAACATTGGATGCTATTGTAGAGTAGCGGGGTCTTTTTCATACACCTAAAACAGATCATAGAAAAATGATTCCCCGTTTTTTTAAATGATTAAGACCAGACAGGACACTCGAATTTACAACTGGTAATACTGAATATGAACATGTAAGTAGTGAGTCTCTTCGTCAGAAGTCTCTTTAGCTGAATTAGCAAGGGATTTTACTATATAAACTACTTAGGAAATCCATAAGAAAATGGTATAATTAGCGTATAAAGCTTATGGATTTTAAATTATGCCTATAGAAAATATTAC
>JAIOYD010000044.1 GCA_021741285.1 Rickettsiaceae bacterium
CTGATAATATACGAGATTTTATCTCATGCGAAATCTGCTTTCTCTTCTTACTCATAGTGATACCATCCTTTTCTAAATAAAAAAAGATGGTACTATAAGTATGTGATGAGCACTAGACCGGGTTGCCAATACGCTATCGGAAAAAAGCATTTTACTAGTAAAGAAGCTGAAGAAGGAGCAACTAAGATGAAGAAGCTTAAAGAGAAAATAGCTAATAACTATAAAGACTAAAATGAGCAGGATTTAAGGTTAATTCCGTGGTGAGGAGAAATCTTAGACCGTTCCAATCAAAAGTACTTCGTTAATTTTAATGCTCACCTCATCTAAATGCCTAAATATTATTATATATTTACGCTGCGGAAGGGCTCTTCAAGGATTCGATAGCTTACTCAAGCGAATCCTTGAAATAAAACTTTATACTATTCAAGAATGGAAAATACTCAACTCTACAATTTTGTTTATTATTAATACAATACTCAATATCCTTTTGTTGTAAATCTTGCAATGGCAATTTATTGTTAGAATCATAACTAATTGACTCAGCAAAGCACTTACCTCGCTCATCATTATTCAAATATGGAGACAGAGCATAATTCAGATTAAAGCAGTCAAAAGCTTTTTTTTTATTGCTAAAATTAAATTGTACCTTGATATCTTGTTTAATCAAAAAGCCTACATCCTTGGCCCTTAGAATAAATTCTAATTGCGCAGAACTTAAATTAGTTTGAATCCTCATAGTTTGATTTATAACAATCAACAAAGATACTATAAAAATAATCAATAAAGCTACGAACTCATTTCTTTTTATATTATAGTGCTGAAGGACTTTCTTAAAATACACAGAAGCTATAATTGCAAATATTAAACAATAGCAGCCTAAATACCTTATTAAAGAAGCTGTTTTTATCGCCTCGTGATAAGAAAAGGCAAAAAAGTAGAGATACAACCGCCAAAGAGAGAACACACCCCCAAATATTAAAGCACTTTTAAAATAAAACTTATACTCTAAAGCATATTCCTTATTTTTTGACTTGGTTATGGCATACCAACTTAATCCAATTAATACATAAATTAGCAAACTTCCTTCTTTTATTAAAAATATTGCCAAGAACTTAAGGTAATTTATGACTAGTAGCAAGCTCTGTTCGTTAAATGATTTGGCTAAAACCAATAAATTACCAAAACTATGTTCTGACCTACCAAAAAAATCATGCGTATCTCTAAAGTAACTTGCCCAAATAAAATTGCTCATTATTGGAGCGCACAGCATCACCAAATATAGAATAAAATTATATTTTAATTCCGGTTGCTTTGGCTTTCCTATATCTTTAAAGATAATGATCAAAGCAGCTATTAGAGCCAGTATCAAACCAATTTCTCGAAATAAAGGCAATAATACAAAAATTGGTAATGATATGATTATAGCTCTTTTCTTATTTATCTCTAAAATATATATCGCTACAATTGAACAAAACATTAGACCAATAGTACTATCATTATAAATTGATCTAATACCAGTGGTGTAAAGCATAATGATAGCTAATATTGGCATGATGATGAAAATACTGTGCCAATAATTTTTATTAGCCATTAAGGGAGCCAAAAAAATTAAATGAAAGATAAAATGCGCAAGTAGGGCTTTTGCTTCAGAATATCCCGAAAACACTAGCATAAAGTAATGATATACTGCCGGTCCACGTGGGTAGTGAGCATGTAGAGGAATTATAGACGTGATCATGTCCTGTTTTTCTAAAACATTACTAAGTAATAATTCTTTACTTGCCCCTCCCCAAAATGAAAAATCATCCCAGGAACTAAAATATGCATTTCTCGTATAAAAGGCATAAATTAAAATAATACAAAGCAGAATAGTAATTTCGCCTAAATATTGCCTCAAACAGTAGCATAATTCCTTTCTATCAAAATAAGCATAAGTACAAAAACTAACTATACCCACAATATAGACAAGATAAGTAGCCTGAAATAGCAACTCACGCATTGCACAAATATATAAGAAAACAATTATTAAAGACAGAGAAGCAGGAAGAGAATAAGTAAATTTAACCTTGAAATACCTTGTTGGTAAGTAAGCTATACCAAAATACGCTAATATAGAAATCAACATAGTATTTTTCTCATTGTAAGCAAGACTACATATAGTTAAGTTACATTAACAACGCGCCATTATAATCCAAGACTTTTGGGCTTAACGTATTTTAGCCACATGTCTATCATTAATTTTGTGATTACCAAGGCAGTATACATCGAACAAACAATACCTATAGTTAGAGTAACAGCAAACCCTTTGATCGTCCCAACGCCAAAGCTATATAGCAAGAACGCTGCTATTAGAGTCGTAACATTAGAATCAGTAATCGTTGCAAAAGCTGACTCGAAGCCTAGCTTCACAGCATATAAGTTGGAACAACCTTTTGTAAGCTCTTCGCGTATTCTCTCATATATAAGCACATTAGCATCCACCGCCATGCCTATCGTTAAAATAATACCAGCAATACCAGGCAAGGTTAGTGTAGCTTGCAACATAGAAAGTAGAGCAAATATATATAGCAACGCTATCACTAAAGTAATATTGGCAATTATCCCAAGAATTCCATAAGCAAGAACCATAAATACAGCAACAAAGATAAACCCTACAATAGCAGCAGTTTTACCAGACTCAATTGAATCTGCTCCTAGATTAGGACCGATTGACCTTTCTTCTATGATTTTCAGTGGAGCTGGCAACGCACCAGCTTTTAGCATTAAAGCTAGCTCCGTTGCTGATTCAACAGTAAAATGCCCAGAAACAATACCATCACCACCAATAATCGGGTCATTAATAACGGGCGCACTTAACACACGTCCATCGAGAATAATCGCCAACCGCTTGCCACGGTTCTTTGTTGTCGCTTCAGCAAATTTTTTGGCACCAGCGTTGTTTAACGAGAAATGTACCACTGGCATAGCTTCTTGAAACTGTGCTTGTGCGTTATTCAACTGATCACCACTAACTATAATCTTTTTCTTAATAACCATTATTTCAGAACCATCTTCTGATTTAACGATTTTAGAGTCCAGCGGAACGTGGCCTGCTTTAGCACGCTCTAAATTAGCACTATCGTCTACTAAATGAAAAGTAAGTTTAGCGGTCTTGCCAAGCACTCTCTTAAGTTCAGCCGGATTCTCTTCTCCTGGAACCTGCAACAGAATATCTCTTACTCCTTGACGCTGAATAGTCGGCTCTTTTGTTCCTGTACTATCAACCCTCATTCTAACAATTTCTATTGACTGATCAATAACTTTATCTTGTAACTGATTAATTTCATATTCGCTGTAATATAACGTCATGATACTACCCTCAACAGCAAAAGAAAGATTAGGATCAATATTTCTTATAATCTTCTTTAACTTTTTTAAATCATCATTATTTCGGAAATCAAATTTAATATTATTCCTTGATACATGAAGATTTCTATAACCAATTTTCTCGTCTCTTAAATATTTTCTTAAAGATTCTGCAACTGACTGACTAACATCATCCATATAACTGTCAAAGTCAGCACTAAGAAGAAGGTGGGACCCTCCCCTTAAGTCCAAACCCAAATTTACTTTATCGCCAGGAACCCAGCTCAGACGAGTATTCGTAAAGTTAGGCAATACGTATAAAATCGCGACTAAAGTAAATATTATAGAAATAATAAGTTTCAATTTTGATATTTTTTGCACAATCAGCTCTTAATGATTGATATTATTTCTTTTTTTGCTTAGCAGAAGAAGCGGCCTTGTCATCAATTTGCTTCTTGTCTTTATTATCTTCTATTTTTTTGCTTCTACTGACTATGTCAGCAATAGAGTTTTTAAGAACCTTCACTTCAACGTCCTTTGCAATCTGCACCATTACAGTATTATCGCTATCATTAACCTTAGTTACAACTCCAAATAAACCAGAATTGGTCATTATTTCTTCACCTTTCTTTACTCCAGACACTAAAGTTTCTTGAGTACGGCGCTTTTTTTCTTGGGGGCGAATAAGCAAAAAATAGAACACTACAAAAATTAGCACCATTGGAACAAGGCTCATCCATCCACTCGATTCTACGGGCGGTGGAGCTGCAGGTGCGCTATTTGCGTCTTGAACGGTAATAGTATCAGTGGTTGTATCCATTTTATCCCTCTATAAATTCTAATCAAGTTTTTGCTATATTATACATGCTTATATCAAGCGTCAAATTAAATCAGACTAATGAATTTAAGACCCGGTCATACTCAATTCGTTTTGTATCAATTAATTTGAGCCTGGGTATTATTAATCTCTTTCAATTGCTTATTATACAGCTTGTAATACTCTTTTTGAATTTTTAGCAATTCCTGGTGCCTTCCTTGCTCCATAATTTTGCCATGTTTCATTACTACAATCTGATCTGCATCTTTAATACTGGCTAATCTATGAGTTATTACTATTGTTGTCCTGCCGATTCTTAATTGGGCTAATGAATCTATTATTGAGCGTTCAGAGTGAGGGTCAAGAGCACTTGTTGCCTCATCTAGTACTAGAATTGGAGCATTTTTTAAAAATGCCCTAGCAATTGCTAATCTTTGTCTCTGACCACCAGATAGAATGGTACCATTCGATCCCACCATTGTGTCATATCCATATGGTAGCGCAAGAATAAACTCATCAGCATCGGCAGCCTGGGCTGCCCTAATTATATCATCTCGTGACGCCCCAACCGTTCCGTAAGCAATGTTCTCTAAAACAGTAGCATCAAAAAGTACTGTTTCTTGAGAAACCAAAGAAATTTGACTCCTTAAGGATTTTAGAGTTATTTCTTTTATATCATAATCATCAATTACTATATTCCCTAATGATGGATCAAACATTCGTATTACTAAATTAGCTACAGTGGTTTTACCACTACCTGAACTACCTACAAAAGCGTAAGTTTTTCCTGAGTCAATTTTTAAATCGAGTGACTTCAATGCTATCTTTCCATTGGAGAATTTCATTTCAACATTTTTAAATGCAATAAATGGAGAGACAAAAACTGGACTCTTAGCATGCTTTTGATCAGAAATAGTTGGCTTTAAATCAAGAATATTGAACACACGGTTAGCCGCAGTAATCCCCTCTTGTAAGTTTACATTTAAAGATACAAGACTTTTAAACGGTCTGTAAGCAGAAACAAACGCAGTAATAAAAGCGAATAATGCCCCAGTAGTCATTTTACCTTCAATTACTACAAGACCTCCATACCAAAATACGCATGCTATTGCAAAGCCACTTAGTATTTCCATAATCGGTGATGTTAGAGAATCAAGTTTTGCTGCTTTTTTATAGAAGGCTAGAATATTTGAGGTTATTTTTCTTGCTCTCTCGGCCTCTATTTTTTCCATGCAAAAAGATTTCATCACTTTAATAGATAAAAAAGTTTCATCTAATTTTGCTGTAAAGTCTCCTAATTCTTCCTGGGCTGAAGTTGTCACACTACGCATTTTGCGCCCAAGTTTTTGAATTGGATATATTGCCAGTGGAAAAGCCAAAAAAAGGAATGATGCCAAAAATGGGTCTAAATTAAACATTATCCCAATCAAAAATATTACTGATAATAAATGCTTAGCACAACCAACCAAAAGATCAGAAACAGCTCCCCTCATCAACATTATGTCATTCGTAAATCTTGAAATTAATCGACCAGAAGATTGTGATTGTATGAATAAAAAGTCTGCTTGTAACAAGTGCTCATACATAAGCATCTGTAAATTTGTAAGAATTTGCTGCCCCACAAACTTAATAAGATAACTCTGGAAATACTCTGCTACGCCTTTTATTGAATATATAATTAACGTCAAAAGAGGAATAACTACCAGCATATCGCGATCATGAGTTAAAAACACTCTATTAATTAGAGGTTCGACTAATCTAACAATTGCCGCAGAACAAATTGCGACAATTACCATAAAGAATATCGCCGTAAACACTTGTCTCTTATAGGGAGCTACATGGTTCTTTAAAAGCCTTGCTATTACTTGTCTTGACTCAAGCCTTCTTTCAATTATCAATTTATTACTCCTAAAGTTTCTCTGCAGGAAAGTTATATTTTATAAATAAATACTTGTCCAGCTGAATTAGGTTGTAAGAAATCAAGCCTCAGAGGCCTTTCTAAGCTTGATTTCAAATCTATATATGTTTTACTACTAGCTATTAAATTCTTGGGAAGCAGAATTTGAAGAAGTCTAATCCAAACAATAGCCTGCAGACCTTATTGTCTTAATCAGCGGGTACCTATCAGAGTCAAGTTTCATTAAAGTCCTAATTCTATTTATATGGACATCAATAGTTCGATGTGCAATATCTTTTTCTGTTCCCCAAACATAGTCGATAATTTGACGACGTGAATATATATTTTTAGGCTTCTGAACAAATAGCTCTAAAATTTTGAATTCAGTCGGACCTAAATGAACTTGTTTAGTGCCTCTATGCACCTTAAAAGTTGACAAATCCATACTTATATCACCATATTTGATAACTTTATCCTGAAATACTGGCTTAGATTTGCGAAGCAATAATCTGATAGTTGTCATTAATTCGTTAGGGGTAAAAGGCCTCTGTAATATTTCAGTATAACCACTACCAATTAAATTATAATTATCAGCGGACTCGCCTTGTTCAATAATAAACACTATCGGTAACTCTTTTAACTCTGGTATTTTTCTAAGAATTACTCCCAGCTCCATAGCAGATTGATCTTGTACTCTAGAACTAACTATAGCTACATTTGGTAAGCTTACCTGCGCTGCTCTCTGCGCAGTTTCAGAATTCCTTGCCCTTGTAACATCAAACCAATAACGTTCAATCGCATTACAAAGATTAGTATTCATTACCTCGTCGGCTTCAACAACCAATATTTTTGGCGGCAATTTATCTGACACGAATTTAGTCTCCCCATACTTTATAATTAATTTATCATTTAGCGCTGTCATTATAATTCTTTTATGGTTACACCCAAGTAAAATACAATTAATGTAAGTGCTTTTTTTATTCTTTATGTTTAATTAAAGACATTTTTGCATAATTAAGAAAGATAATGCTTGAACAAATTAGTTTATATTGTTATAAATGGCCATATTTTATAAAGTCACTTATCAATTGGAGACGCTTTTTATGGCATTTTATGAATCCATTATTATTATTCGTCAGGATGTTTCGTCATCTGATGTTGACAAGATCATTGATGATCTTAAGCAAGTAATCAAAAGCTATGATGGTAACGTAGTAAAGACAGAGTATTGGGGTTTGAGAACTCTTGCATATGAAATTAAAAATAATAAAAAAGGCCATTATTATTTCATGGGTATTGAAGCAACTAAGCCTCTCCTGGATGAGCTTGATAGAAAAACTAAACTTAGCGAAAGTATAATTAGAACTTCACTGGTTCGTGTAGATGCAATCAGTAAAGATCCATCACCAATTCTTAGAGCAAAAGGTTCTAATGAAGAGAACACTTTTGATGTAACGTCAAATCGTAACTAAAGCAATTATTACAACACAAATTAGATTAATTTAATGGCATATGAACCTTCTTCAGAATCAAATAAATCATTTGAAAACTCAGGCGCAGGCGACAAAACTAATAGAAAGCCCTTTTTTAAAAAAAGCAAAGGCTGCCGTTTTTCAGGAAAGGGGGCTCCAGTTATAGATTATAAGGATCCAGACCTTTTAGGGGAATTTATATCCGAAGGCGGCAGAATGTTGCCAAGCCGAATTACTAATGTTTCTGCAAAATATCAACGCGCTTTAAAAAAAGCGATAAAACACAGCCGAATTATTGCGCTTTTGCCTTTTGTTTATACAAGCAAATAGGTTTCGGACATAGATTTAGTATCATTGAACATTTTATTTTATATACAAATATGCAAGTTATCTTAGTAAAGCCAGTTAGAAAATTAGGAAAAGTTGGAAATACTGTTACCGTCGCTGATGGTTTTGGTCGCAACTATTTAATACCTCAAGAATTTGCAATAAGAGCTACCAAAGAAAATATCGCTAAGTTTGCCTCTCTGCAAAAAGGTATGGAAGCTAAAAATTCAGAACACAAGGAACAAGCAGAAAAAGTTGCGCTTGCCATTAAGGGTAAGCACATAGCTTTTATAGCCCAATCTGCCGCAGATGGAAGATTGTTTGGATCAGTAAGTGCGAAAGCGATTGCACTTGAGCTCTCAAAGCTAGCACATGTAGGGCTTAACTACGCTAATATTCTTCTTGATACTCCAATTAAATTTAATGGCGTATTTGATGTTCAGGTTATTCTTCATCCGGAGGTTATTACTACTATACTAGTGGTCGTTGCCAAAACAGATACTGAAGCACAGGATGCCTTGAGAGAATATAAAGAAGGTGGCAAAAAAGAAGCTCAGCAAAAAGAAGATGAGCTAAGTGTCATGGAAGCAGACAGCTTAAAACAACAAGCAGTAGAACTAACCGAAGAATAATAGGATTAGGTAAAAACCTACAGTCTAGAAGCTTGATCAATTAAGATTCTAGACTGCAGTGAGAATTTATACTGCTTCAACAATTTCTTCTATAAATATCCCCAACTCAACTTAAACGACTATAAAAATCATCGTTAGAGTTAATTTTTTATAATTGATCCCCTCAGTTAGGATTTTTTTGTTTATAAAATATAACTTCTGATAAATAACTAAAAGCTTGAATTTGGAGTTGATAAAAAGACAATTTCTTCGAGAGTTGATACTCTACCTAATATCTTGTTTCGATGAGGAAAACGGCCAAATTTACTAATAATATCATGATGAGCTATAGCATAATTTAGGATATTTATATTATTTATTTTACTATACAATTCTACAGAAAATTCTTGATCTAGTAATAATTCACTATGCATAAGAGGCATATATAAAAACATGCGCTCATCTTGGTTGAGCTTTAAATCAAACTGTTTCTTAATTGCCTCTTTGGCCCAGGCTAATGCAAGTTTATCTCCTAAAAAAGCTTTTGGTGTATCTCTAAACATGTTGCGTGGAAATTGGTCTAGTACAAGTATTAAGGACAAGATATCTTCTGCTTTGCTATTCCAACTATCTAATTCATTATTAATAACTTGATTGTAAACTACAAAAAATTTTTTCTTAATAAGAGCATCAAACTCTGGCTCTTTTAGAAACCATTTTGGTTTATTAGTAAGTCTCTTCGTCAGAAGTCTCTTTAGCTGAATTAGCAAGGGATTTTACTATATAAACTACTTAGGAAATCCATAAGAAAATGGTATAATTAGCGTATAAAGCTTATGGATTTTAAATTATGCCTATAGAAAATA
>JAIOYD010000045.1 GCA_021741285.1 Rickettsiaceae bacterium
CTGAGATAATTGTTCTTTTCACCAATTTGTAAATCAGATAAAATATATTGTTTACCAATGTATTCAGGTGAGTTATCAATCCAAATGCTGATATGATATCCAGCTTCTCTCGCAGCTTCTTTTTTCCATTGTGATCCGCTGAAAACTACGGGTAAATTTTTAATATTATATTTATTTTTATAGTATTCAATAGTAACAAGCACTTCTTCTTCCCAAGAACCTATTTTAGATCTACCAGTGATAATGACCGCATTATTTCCAGAGTCTTCTATTGATTTAATAAGTGTGCCAAAAAGATCTATATCTTCTGTAATTGTGTCATCATAATCTATGCCGAATGTTATAGCCATAATTTACCTTCTGTGAAAATTGTACAAATTTATTATTACAGTGTTGAGTGGAGCATTCTTGCATGAGTAAATACGGAACAGCTTGTGGTGTTTGGGGTGATATCATAGTTGGGTTGGGATATTTTAAACATCACATAGGAGAGGGCGATATATTATATTTGGGCAATAACTCTCAAGTGATAGATTATCTTGAATGTCAACCTTTTATTAAAAATGTTATAAAGGTACCTGTATCCGTAGAAGAAGAGTGGAAAAAATACTGGATTTACACTGTTTTTGGATACACAATAGACAATGATCCAACTTATCACATTGAAGTCAAAGATCCATTTTTAAGGGCTGGTTATAAAGAAAATAAATTTATCATCACTCATTTACACCAAGAAATTGCCAAGCCAGAAGAGCCAATCTATCAGTGGGAAGGTAATTGTTTACCAAAATATGCAAAAGAATGGGCGAAAGAATTTGTTAAAACACTACCTGAAAACTTCATATTATTTCAACCTTTCAGCTTTAATAGCAACAGGCCACAGGACCACTGGCCGCATTGGGATCAATTAGCATCACTAATTAATAATTATACAAATGCCCAGTTAGTACTAATAGGTCACGGTTGGCTATCTGGAATAGCAGGAAGATCTAAAAATATTTTATCAAATAAAGTTATTAATTTATATGAGAAAATCCCAAGCATGTTACATGTATTTGCCTTAGCAGAGTATGCTGGAGGGATTATTACTACAAGTAACAGCCTGGGACATTGGTGCCAAATTGCAAATATACCTTGTGCTATAATTTGTAATACAAAAAGCAGCAGACCACAATATATTTATAGAAGAGTTTTAGACTGGCCAACTATCACATGTATCCATCACGATACCGATTTAGATGAAGCCTTTAATATTGTGTGTGAATCTGCTCTTTCTGGTGGGTCTGGAATCTAGCGACTTTGGTGCATTTTTGCACTTCTATTGTCAGCCATATGGAACAGAATTGCTTCTTTAGTCTTTGGTACAACAGCTGCACCCCAATCAAGCCTTTCATGATGAGACAGAATAATATGGATTAAATGAATAGCCAAATCCTTTGGAAAATCAGACACCTTATTCATAGCAGAACTTACCCAAATTGCTCCCAAACAAAGATGACCAATAAGATCTCCTGTTGCAGTAAATGAACAAGCTCCATCTTGATAATCATATTCAGCTATTTTAGCAATATCATGAAGCAAGGCTGCTGTATGTAGCAAATCCCAATCAACATCAACTTCATCATTAAGAAAGCCTGTGACACCATCATAATCGGCTGTAATGAATCTGTGAACTTCTAATGAGTGTTCGGCAAGCCCGCCACGATAAGCGTGGTGAAAGGACTTTGCAGCGGGCCAAATTAAATATTTTTCTCTATATGTACCGGTCGGGCCAATTAATACATTACATAAAGATCTTAAATGCTGATTATTAATATTTAAGATGGCACTATCTAGCATTTCTGCCAACTTATCGTGTGGGATTTTAGATGTTTTCTCAAATAGCGAAATATCTTCTGGCTTATCAACTGTGTAAATAACTTTTGCTTTTACATTTGTTGATTCTTTATTATCATTAGTTTTGAACTTTTCTACATTGCCTTCAATATATACAAATCTATTTGTACCAAGGTTAGTTTCCAAGTCATTAATTTCTTTTTCTGATCTATCCCAGACCATTACATCCATTAATCCAGAAATATCTTTAACAACTAGCTTAAGATATTCTTCACCATTTTTCTTCTGTCTGCGCTCGAATGAGTTTACCAATACAATTTGATTCATTGCTTGGCCTGGAAGCAGTTCTGCAATCATAACAATTCCGATCTATTTTTCTATTAATCTCAAATTATTATGTGTTATATATTTAGAAATTAGTACACCATCTAAGTGATTTATGCAATGCTGGATTATTCTTGAGGATAAAAAATCGAAACGCTCGTCGTATGTATCACCATATTCATCTTGGTAATGAACATCTATCCATATTGGTCTAAAAATTTTGACCATGGTATTTGGCATAGACAACGAGCCTTCCCATTCTTCTATAAAATTTTTTGAATGATCATAGATCACAGGATTAACCATAGCTCTGGGTGGCTTAGGATAGTCAGATTCGGTGGCAAGGGGCATGAACACTATGACGCGCTTAAACTCCCCTATTTGGGGCGCAGAAATGCCCACGCCGTTGTATTTATATAATACCTCAATCATATCTTCTATTAATTCAGACAATGTGTGATCGAATGTATCTACAAGGGATGACATTTCAAGCAATGATTCATGAGGCGCAAATATTAATTTACCCATATCAATATAATCAAAAATATATTGATAAAAACCTACTTTTAAAAGCTAAATTCTTGATATTTTAAACCTTGTTTCTCTAATTTATTTTCAAGGTTCTTTCTGATTGTTTTAATTATATTACTTACATTCTGGTGTGAGCATTCAAGATTATCTGATATTTCTTTAATTGACAAGCCATCTACAAATTTCATAAATAATATTTCTTTTTGCCTTGAGCTTAAATCATCTATTAAATCATTAAAAGTATCTGATAGTATTAAAGAATTTAATTTATGGTCAGAGAAATCAGAACAATATGGTTCATTAATATTTGTTTCTTCATTATTAATATAATAAATTTTATTTTTATTAATTAATTTTTTGATATTGAAATCAATTGAATTGTAAATGTGAGTTGATAATGAAGCACCTCTTTTTGAATCATATGATCTCACTGCTTCTACAATTGAAATTTGAGCTATCTGAAATAAATCATCGAACTCATAAAAAGTGCTATATTTTCTAGCCAACTTTATAGCCATTCTGCTGAAGGTTATTAAAGCTTCTTTTTCGCTTAATCTGCTATTGCCCATTCGTCTGCCTCTTTGTTTTTTCTAGCATATGATTTCCAAACTTCTAAATCGAACTCAGCTGCATCTTTATTGTTTTCTTCACACCAAAGTAAAAATCTATCTTCCCAATATTTATATTTATTTGAATTTGTGGGAGTTGATTTTGGTGCGCTATTGTCAATATTCTCTTTCATAAACTTAAGAATATGTGTATCTAAAATAGCAATAGTATCTTTGTAATTAATATCTGAATGTAGCAAAAAGAATCTGCTTGTTTTCATTCCAACACCAGGAATATATTCTAATAGCTCAGGTGTCATATTATTCAAATCATATTTGTGTTCAGCAATATATATAAATGAAGAATTAATTTTTTTATATTGACCTAATTTTGCTTTATGTATTTCTTGTAATAAAATCCCATGGTCATTTGCACTTCTAATTAATTGGAATGGCGATACATGGTCTGGTAACATTAATCGATTATGAATAGATGTTAAAAATTCTTCTAGTTTTTGCGCTTGAATATATGCAGTTTTACCAGCAACAACTATACAAAATAATAGAAATTCTTCAAGTTCTGCTTTAGATCTGTTGAAGTTTGTAATATTATATGGATTAACCATGTTAGCTTTAATCTCCTTTGAACATAGTATTTATCGTATAATCAACTAGGAAAAAGGATGTATTTATATGTATTATATCTTTAATACTTCAAGAAGGTTTTGACATGGAAAAGACATCAAAATGGTCTCAAGAATATAAAGATTCTATAGACTGCAGTAAACCACAAAAAGGCTTTAGCCAGCGCGCCCATTGCCAGGGTTTAAAAAAGAAAAAAGAAAAGAAAGCTGAAGACATTCTGCATGAATTGCATACCGCTGCTAATTCTTTTGAATCTCTTGGTTTCATTGAAGCTGCGCAAGAAGTCCATGAAGAATTCCTTAGATTAGCTGCCAAAAACCACGGGGGCTTAGATGATTGGTTTCGCAATGAAAAATGGGTTAACGTAAGGAAGCCAAAGAAAGGTGGAGGCTTTGAGCCTTGCGGTAGATCAGACTCTAAAACAGGGAAAAAGCCAGTTTGCACTCCAGCAAACAAGGCTAAAAATCTTACTAAAAAAGAAATTGAAAATAGAAAAAGACAAAAAGCCAGAAAAGAAAAAGAGCCAAACCCTGATAAAAAACCAAATGTCACAGACTACACACCCAAAGCCGGTGGAAAATCAAATAAATCATAAAATTAAAGAGCGGATATTCCGCTCTTTTTTATATTAAAAATTTACTTTCAGTTTTTTCTACATAATTATCAAAGAAATAATCTATTGAATCAAAATTTTCAGCTAAAATTTTAGGCTGGTAATGTGGTAAGTTTTTTAATGCCCAGTCTTTTATCTCTTTATGATGAGTCATAAAGGTCTCTGACCATACTTTGTTTTTAAAAAATCTCATTGTATTACTTTGATAAAAACCACTTATAGAAATATTTGTAGATCCTTCCATACAAAAGGGGACTTTATTCTTCTCTGGGTCAAATTTGACCATGCCTTTTACATGAAAATAAGAAGAGGTTTTTGAACTTTTTGGCCCAGCTGTTGTTAATACAACTTGCCCATTTTTTAAGTTCTGTATCAAATGTTTAATTTTGGGCTTAGCAGTGGCTCCCATGCCTTGAGAATAGTCTAGCAACAATGACTGTTTAAAACCCTTAGAATCTACTTCTAAGATAGCGTCATAGGCTTCTTGGAGAGTGAAACCATAGCAAGAAATAAATGCGTCAGAAGGCAGTGCAAGAGTTTGCAAGAGTCTTTGCCTTGCTAAAGCCCCGTCTTCTGGCAAGAAATAATTATCTTCATTCCTTGTAGATATAGTTATCATAATTTATTCCCAGCTTGCTACTATTTGATCAGGATATTTGCCAGGGGAAAGTACAATAAATTCGCTTAAAGTTACCACACCAGTTAAATCTTCTGTACCAATTACACCCTGTGCTTCTTGAATGTTAGCTTTTGCAATTCGTGCAAAATCTTCTAAAGTTGGCTTAGCTAAAGTAGTAAAATTAGCTCTCATTTGAACTTGGGTATCATTCTCATCCATGCTATCATCAAGATTCTGGAAATACATTGCCATGGGGTAAACTTCTGTATATTCAGTGGTCAAATCAGCAGCAACACATGATAAAGTGAATGTTACAGCAATTTGATCAGAAGCCAACTCAGTTGAGATGATTGTGTATGTGATATCTACATTGAATGCAGCCATTATAAGCTCCAATATTTTTATTTTATATAAAAATTATTAATTAAAAAAGGCGAAAATCCTCTAAATAGAGAAAATCTCGCCTGGAAACCAGCCTTGCTCTTGTAATTTTTTACAAGCCTTAAGATATGCTTCGCAAGATTCAGTAGGCACTCTACCCTGTCGAGTCATACGAACTAAAGAGCCTGTCAAATTCTCTGTATCATTCACAGGCATGATTATATATTGAGATAACAAGAATGGCTCTATAACATTTATAAGTGTTACTTCTTGAATATTACACATAGTAGCAAGGGATTTTGATCCTATAGGCTTTACTTTTTCAGAATACAATACATTTAAATAATCTCTACTAAGCCTATCTAATCCCAAGAATGGATCTAAATCTAAACTTTGCAAACATTTTGTCAATTTATCGATAGTAAAGTCATTTGACTCAAGTCTTCTGTTTTCTTCTGTAGTGCCAATACAATAATCAAAAAAATTCTTGATTAGATTGATACCCTTTCTAGGAACCCCCTGACAAAGTGTGGCGATAGACATAAGAACTTCATCAGGTATAGATATGTTTTGATTCATTCTTTCTGAAAATTTTCTCAACATTTCAAAGAGTTGATCATTAGTATAAGGTGATAAAACTGGCTTGTATCCAAACCTGTCCAGGAATGGAGTATTCAACAGGCCTGCATGTGTGGTAGCACCTATGACCGTAAATTTTTTACCAAAAGATTCTCCAGCAAAAGAGAAATCTTCGAGCATTGGATATAGAAATTCTTGGTCTTCTTTTGGCATTGCATGTATTTCATCAATAAAAACAATGGCATTCGGTTCTATATTTCTAAAAAAATCTACAAGCTTGAATCCCTTTAAAAAATTATTTCCCATGAATTCATAATATCGAACACCTAATTCACTTGCAATAATTTTTGCTAATGTTGTTTTACCTGCTCCTGGAAATCCAAGGAGCAAAGTATGAGGTAGAGCTTCTCTTGTGCGAAAAAATAAATTAATTTTGATCTTAAGTTGTTCTTTAATTATATCTTGACCAACATAATCTTTAAGATACCATGGGCGTTTGATGTTATCAACAACAACTTTATTATAAGCAAAGACATTTAGATTTGAAACAAGCGCACTACACATAATTAAAACTCCTATGCTGTAATAGATACAGGAGGCATATTTTTAAGATGTTTTAATTATGGTATTTAAATATAAAAAATTTTATTTTGATCTATCTTCTCTGATATCAAAATTTGTGTACCCTTGAATTCTACTATATTTGATCTAGTCTCAAACTCCAATTCTCGATATGTCTCACTACTCATAACTAAATATTCTGGTTTTTTATTATATGATTGACAATACTCTACAAATGAACTTTCTAAAACTTCACATAAATATACAACGACATTTGCTACCTGCATGACAAAATACCTTACTTTCAATCACAGGGGGCACAATTGCCTAAATTATAACTTTCATTTACTATAAATTTATTAATAAACCTGTATATTATTCCTAAGGTGAACTTATGTACATACAACATTTAATTATTTTTTGTAAAGATGCAAAAGAAGCTCTTGATGCTGGGGCTTCACTTCCTATGCATAGAGATGTTCCAAGATTTTATATATTGAATTCTGATAAACCTAAGACTGATGAAATATCCTGGCTTAGAAATATTGACAATTATTTTGCGCTCGGTAAGGCAGCTGAAATCGGTAACTTTACTGAAATTGCTATCAGAGCTGGTATTCTATATTCAGTTGGCTGGTGGCATTTGATGTTTTGCAGCGCGAATAAGTTACCTTCTGCAGATGAAATCAATGCCCTTAAAAAATCACTTGACAGTAATAAAGGCTTCTTGCAACTTGAAAATATTTGGGGTGTAAGCAAAGAGCATATTTTATTATTTGGCTTAGATAAAGTACTAGGCTCTGGGCTGCAAAGTTCGAATGAAGCTTCTAGCACTCTTGATTTGGTAAATGCCATGAGAGGACAGTCTGCCAATGAAGCATCTGTAAGACATGCTTTCTTGGAATTAGTTCCTACCGATGGCATGGTAACTCAGGGATCCATGGGTTCATTGAATGAAAGAGGACAAAAATTTATTGAGGATATGATTAAAGAATATCCATCAACTGATCAAAATGCAGGATTAATATTTGTTTCTCCTGAGACTTCAAGCGCGGGATTATATCACGTTTTGAGTTCTATAGACAACACAACCATCGTGGCAATGCTAACAAATGAAGAGCTAGAAAATAGTCAAATTAAACCAATTAGAAAATTTAATTGTGAAAATATTTTTTATATAAATTTATTTTCCAAGAGCAGTTTATAAATAAAAGAGGGGAGAAATCCCCTCTTTTTTATTCTGGTTCAGCAGATCCTTCAAAAATTATTCCTTCTAATTCTGGGAACAATTCGTACCACATATTTAGCTGTTCTCGACAGTGTTCTGCATATTTATAATGTGCCCCAACCCCTGTGCGAAGTTCCATTTCATACAGAAATTTATCAGCAGTGGTAGTGTGTTCAAAATAATATTTGTGTCCTAGGCTCGTGAAATAAATATATTCAGGATGTTCCATCATCAAATCTCTAGCATTATTAGTAGTAGATTTAAAATGCTTGAATAAAGAATAAATTTTTTCAATCAAATTTAGATTAGTTGATTTCTTTAATGGGATTTGATCAGTAGAACCATAAAAGCCCACTGGAATTAATGGACAATACTTATTGCCAGTACGGTGTCTATTTAAATCTCTAATCTCACCAAAGCTAATACCATTCCATGAAAATCTTACGCTCAGCCTTGAAATAGGTGAGCCAAATGGTGAATATCGATTAGATCTAAATTCACAAGCTTCTCTAGCATTGCTTGTATTTTTATAAAGATCATCATCTACATAAAGCTTACTTTCAGTTTCATTGTCATTCATTACCGGAGTCAAATCAGCCATAGATTTAATTGAGTAATACTCATAATCTAAATAATTTTTAATTGATTCTGTTGGCTTTGTGTGCTTAAGAAGCCTTGGAGCACCAATAGACATTTGTTCAGCTATTTGCTGTCCAATTAAATTTAATTCTTTAAGTTTGTGTGATTGAAGATTTGCAGCAATACCAGCCCAAGCTCGAGCAGACTGAACCATCATAACTCCAGTTGATGCAGCGAGAGGAATATAAACCCGAGCGCGATCAAAAGCATAGTTACGCTTCATTCTGGCAACAGCTTTCTTATCTTTGTCAGCAGTAGAATGAAGTAATGATTTAGGAATTTTGGTTTCTTCAGGATGCAAATTAGAAAGCTCAGTCCAAGCTTCTAAGGCAGCATGGTAATTTTCAAATGCTTTCTTATTATATTCATTAAAATTATTTTTTAGCTCATCAGGGATACCCAATGTTTCAGCATCAATCAAACCATACTCATCCATCTTTATGTATCTAGTAGAACATTCTTGACCGTCTGCTTGTGGTGCCAATGTCCATAAATAATAAGCTGCAAACTGAGAAATACCATCAATAAAAAGTGCAATAGGGACCATTCCCAGTATGCTCGCATGACCATAATCAGTGTGCTTAAATATGGTGTCTATAGACTTCTCTTGATTATTTACATCAACCTTAGCCAAAATAGCATCTAGGCCCTCATTATTTCTTGAATATCTAGCACCTGTAGACGCAAGCATTTCTGGAATAAGAGCATGGCAGCCTAATTCTTCAGATCGTTGTGTTGGTTTTATCGAAACATATTGAAT
>JAIOYD010000046.1 GCA_021741285.1 Rickettsiaceae bacterium
GAATGTAATTGGTATGGTTAAAAGATTTAAAATTATCGCCGATCGTTACAGAAATAGAAGAAAACGGTTCGGTTTAAGATTCAACTTAATTGCCGGAATTTATAATTTCGAGCTTTAAAGAGGTTATGCAAGAGGTCTAGTGATATTGTCCGTAGTTCTGTTCTTGAGTCTAGAACATCAGGGAGCGCACTGATACCGATTAACTTTGGTAATAGTCACTGGGCAGCACTGGCGATTAAAGCTACTGGGGATGGTCATATCAAAGTCATATACAATGATTCTTTTGGTAGCCCCATTGCCTCAACAACTAATGGTGCGTTAGTAGCTCAAATCTTAACAGAGATTGATCCTACTATTGAATTGCTTGATTTACAAGTTCGCCAGCAAAGTGACGGCAGTAGCTGTGGTGCTTTTACGGCAGAAAATCTGATTACTATTGGAACACTTGATATTAGCAACATGAGTGTGGATGAATTGCGTAATGTTTTGCGACAAATTAATGATGCTAGTGAAATTCGAGCATTGCATTTTCGGGGGTTACTTAGAGCTACATCAATAATTGATGTTATTGCTCTAAAGCCCAAAGCTGAAATTACTATTGCTCAAATAGATTCCCACAACAAGCATTTAGTAGCAGGCCTTAATAATATTAGTTCTTTCACCTACGATAGACTGAGTCATCTAAACAGAATGTCAGTTAGTGGCTTTGCATCTGGGGACGATTCTTTAAATCATGGCGTATGGGCTAAGGGTTTTTTAGGCAAACAAACTGACAAACAAAAGTCAGTTGGTACTAATATTGATAGCAAGGCGGATTTACGCGGTGTAATTATTGGTGCTGATACTAAACTTGATGATGATAGCACCATTGGTATTGCTCTAAGTCACACTGATTCTAAAGGCAAAAACTCAATTGCAAGTACAGCAATTAATATGGCTAATATCAGCAATAATATTTTTAGTTTATATGGCAGTAATGTTCTGGGTGACGATCTAATCATTAGCGGCAATATTGCCTATGGCTTAGCTCAAATTAAGATCGATTCTCCTACCGCTAACATAAGTAGCACCAAAAGAAAAGCTACTCTTTTGGGAGGGGCATTAACTGCCAACTATAATCTATATTCAAGTGAATATTTAATGATTAGCCCAAGAATTGGGGGATCATACAACCAGCTAGATTTAAAATCATATAATGATGGTTCGATTAAAATCAATAAAACCAAGCAGCAAGAATTTAATCTAATGACTGGTGTAGTTACTACTGGCTTCTTGGAATTAAGCAGCCTGACGTTAATGCCAGAAGTGAGCGTTGATTATAGCCATGGCATATGGCGTAAAGGTAATAAACAGACAATATCCAACCAGCTTAATCAAACAATCATTAGCCAAAAAACCAACAACTCACAAGGAATATTACGTCTTGGAACGGGTTTAACTATTGCCAGCGATATGTTTGAAGTTGGTGGTGGATATGAGCGTAATTGGCAAGGCAAGAGCAGAGGCTATATGGGTTATGCCAAAGTCAGAGTGAATTTCTAATTTAAACAGTAATAACAACAAAAGAAGAAAACAAAATGAGTAACTTAACGAATAAAAAACTAACTACAAAAAAACTTATAAAAGGATTGGTTCTAGCTTCTATTGCAATGAGTGGAGGAATGCTATTTGCCGAAATTGCTTGGGCTAAGTTTGATATAGATGCGGGTGTTGCAGCAGCTGCTAATCCAATCATTGCAGGTATAGAGGCTCATTGGGGAAAAGGGGTTATCTTAACTTCGGGGTCAGCGGCATTATTTGGTGAGGGTGATGGTCGTCAAAGAGCGATAAGAGCAGGAGTTGCAGCAGCAGCTGCTGGTGGAGTGGTGCTTGGGTTAATTGCGATGTTGAAATAGTAGAAGAGATGAAAAAACGTACTTTTATTCCCTGTTTGAACAAACAACGCAAATTATACAATTTTAGCATTGGTTCTTTAATTGGCTGTGGTATTGGCGTGTCATTAGTTGGCCTAAGCAAAGGAGTAATTTGGGGACTTGGAGCTGGTGGAATAGGGTTTGCCTTTGGCAATTGGATTTCTAATTCAATGTACAATGGTGGGTTTCAGAGGTTTTTATACTGGAATTTGCCCTATGCCAAGGATTGGCTTAGTCGCAATATTCCTGAATCATCAGAGAAAGAAGAATTATAAGGAGAACATTAGAGAAAAACATATAAGCATAAAAACATACAAAATAACTACAGAAGAGAAATAAAGAAAATGCAATTAAATGTAATGAGTCAAAACATAGAAACCGTGGCCAGGCAACGTAATGTCTTTATAGTGTTTTGCGCTTTGTCTCTGGCTAGCCTAATACTGGTAAGTCTTAAGTTACTGAGTGTTTCTGAGAGAACAATACTTGTGCCTGGGTTGCAGCAGGAGGCATGGACAACTGATCAGAATGTATCATCAAGCTATCTTGAGGAAAATGCTGCGATGTATTTGCCCCTGTTGCTTGATTTAGATACTACATCTATTGCCTGGAAAAGAGATAGGGTACTAGCGCATGTAGCAACAACTGATCTAGCTGGATTAAAACTGCTAGGGGAATATTTCGCTAATGCCAAGGAGCAATATGAGCATTTTGCTCTTAGCACTCATTTTGCCTTGAAAAAACTAGAGACAGATGCTTCTGCTTTGACAGTAAGGGCATTTGGCCAGCTCGTTAGTAGGTTCGGCAATAGGGGCTTTGAGAGTGAGCCGGCTATTTATCAACTATCGTTTGAATGGGTGTCGGGACGATTGCTTTTGAAAGAGTTTGTTAAATTGTCAAAAAAGGACATTGAAAATGAATGAGATGAAAATGAGTAGAAGCAAACTTGTGCCAATATATGCGCTGTTAATCCCAATATTACTTTTAAGTAGTAGTTGTCAGGGAGCGGATTATGCCAAAAAAGAAGAGTTATATATAGAATACAAACAACCTGCTCAGGTGACGATTAGCTCCACAGGCATTAACCGTATTAGCATAGACCCATTTATTGCAACTACCATCTGGGGAGACTCTGCCGAGTATAGCGCGTTGTTATCACATAATGGTAGCGAGTTGTTTTTAACCTCAAAGCTAGAGGCTGGTAAAAGCTTTGCCTTAGCCGTGCAATTAGCAGGGGGCAGAGTTATAGATTTACTACTACATACAGTAGAAGCTGATAGGCCAAAAATAGTACGACTTGATTTACAAGGTGAGAGCTTTACCAAGGTTGAAGAGGCGTTAGAAATTAAACAATTACTAAATGCCATGATGAGCAAAGAAAAGGGGAAATACTATGTCATGCAAAGTAAAAAAGTGGTGAAGATTAATGGTGAGGGCAATGAAACTTTTGCTTCTTTAAATGCCGAGCAAAACATGGTTTATCGTTTTGGAAATTTTGTTGGCGTGGTCTTAAAATTACAGAACAAAGGTAAAAAAGAGGTTTCAGTTGATGCAAAAAGTTTAGCTAAAGCGTTCAAAGCGGTTTTAGCAGTCTCGCTGCACAATCAGCGCTTAAAAAGCGGCGGTAATATGGAAGCGTTTTTAGTGTTAAGGAAGGAGTTAGAGTTATGATTGAACAATTAAAGGAAATCATTGGGGCGACCTTTGGACGGGGTGAAGGCGATAATAATAAAACCATCTCTGGCCGTCAAAAACTAATTTTAAAATTAGTGATTGGTACAATAGTGCTCATAGGTTTTGGCTTGGTTATTCTAGTACAGGAAAAAAACAAATCTTATGAAAAAAAGAATGAGCCAATAGAAGCAACAACGACAAAGATTGAGTTGCCTGATACCACTATTGATACTGAAAAAAGATGGCGAGAGCATTATGAAAATCTTCTTGCCCAGATAAAAGAAGAAATTAATGAACGTCTTAAAACGATGGAATCTGCGCAAGATCAGTTAGTAGCTAAGGCGAGCAGTAGCATCGAACAAGAATTAAGAGAAACCAAGGAAAAACTTAAAGCAGCGCAGGAAGAATTAACCAGTGCTAGTTTGGATTTACGCCGAGTAGCCGGAGAAGAACAGGAGCGACTTGCCGCTGTGCCAACACACCATAATGCTATGTCAGTGCAGGAGTTTGAGCATGAAGTAGAGTTTGATCGACCAAAATCAGCAGCAAACTATATTCCCGAAGGAACATATTTTACAGGCTATTTACTTGGTGGAGTGGTCGTATCAACAGCCCTTAGTACGCCAGATGAGAATGCAACTCCCGTGAATATTAGATTAACTGGTAGAGGAAATCTCAACAAAGCCAATAAAACTGATATGGCTAAGTGCAGTATTATGGGCAGCGCTTATGGAGATCTATCATCTGAGCGGGCAATTATTCGTCTTGAGAAACTGGTGTGTGAACAGAATGGACTTTACCACACTAGTAAAATAGCTGGCCAGATTTTTGGTCCTGATGGCTATAACGGTATTAAGGGTACGGTAGTATCAACTGGTTCCAAACATATCAAGAATGCGATGATCGGTGGTTTAATTAGTGGTCTAAGCGGTAGTGCAAAAGGTCAAGAAGGTGGAGTGATTAGCGGGTCAGGGTTAATCTCAACTAAGAAAAAGGGTATGGGCGATATGCTTAGCCAAGGTGGCCTGCAAGGCGTCAGTAATGCTGGTGAAAAGGTTGCTGATTACTATTTGCGTCAGGTAGAGGCGATGTCACCTGTTTTAACGATTCCTTCTGGAGTTAGAGTTAATGCTCAAATAACTAAAGGTTTTTTTGTTGGTGAGGTTAATACCCATCAGAAAATCAAACAAGCAAAGCAATAGTAGAAAAAGGGAAATAAAATGATGTATTTGAAGAAAATAGTTAAGTATAAGGCAGTATCTCTTTTGTTAACAAGTATCGTTTTAAGTGGGTGCAGTACTTACAGCAGTAGTTTTTCATGCGGTGATGCAAGAGGAGCTAATTGCATGAGTATGGATAGAGTAGACAGGATGATTGCTAATGGCGAGATAGAGAATTTACATTCCAAAAAGAAAAACTGTCGCGGTCGTAAGTGCACGGAGAGTGAGAAGCACGATGCGCTGCTGCAACCTATGACAAAAGCGGCAGTATCTGATTATCAGTTAAGCGGGGAAGAAATCTAATGCTAACAATAGAAAAACAATTTAGTAATTTTGCCAAATTTTGTGGTTTTAAAGTAGAGGGCGAAAGAGGATTTAACCCAATGCACGAAACTATGGAAGCCTTAGAGCAAAATACTAAAGGAGCAAAACCTCTTAGTTCATCGCTGCTATACAAATTTGCTGAGGATAGTAGCGGGGTTGTATTTAGTGAAGGGAGTATTGGTTGTTGGTTTGAAATCGATCCTATTGTCGGTAGCAATGATTCTATTGAGAAAAACTTCACTTTGTTTTTTGCCGATGAGTTACCAGCTGGCGGTTACCTCCAGTTCCTTATAATTGCTTCACATGAGGTGGAGCATATTTTAGATATGTGGCAAAGTGGACGTAAATATGGCGGACAACCACTAGAGAAGATGACTGCTTATAGGAGGCATTTTATTGAGAATTTAGCGAGTGATTTTGCCTCTGCTGGTGATGGCAGACTTGCTCGCAATTATCGCAGTTTTGTAACCTATTCAATCAAGGATGGTGGTGATAAAGCAGTTGAGTCTTTGCTTAAGTTTAAAAAGAAATTAGAAAACAAATTAAGGGCAGAAAACCTTAATCCAAAAAGTTGCACTGCAGCTGATTTAATTGTTGTTGGTCGTGATTTACTGCAAATGAATTTGAACAAAAAAACGAAAAGACAACAAAAACCAAAATATAACATTTTGAATAATCTAGCTGATCAAATACTCGAACCGTTAGTGCCAAACACTGTGGAAATCGATCAAATTACTCACCATAATACAGGTTTAGTATCAAAAGTATTTGCCCCAAAAGAACTACCCGAATCATTTTGCCTTGCTCAAATGATTAACCTACTTGGCAATGATCACCGAAGTATCCCAGGCAGATTTGTGATTTCTTATACGGTAGCTAATAATCTCGGGTCAAAGGGATCGTCTGCAATGAATGCAGCTGGTAGTAGATCTATTCACGCAGCTCAGAAATCATATACCAAAAATGACCTGGTTGCACAAGAAGAAGCTAGGCAATGGGTTGAAGTCAAGGCTCTACATAAAAAGGGTGAAAGCTTCTTGCAGGAATCAATGTTAGTGATGCTCACAGCTCCAAGTAATGAGATTGAGATAGCTGAAGAAGTGCTAAAGAGTTTGTACAATACCTATGATTGGAAGCTAGAGCCGTACAAGCGTATTATGCGTATTGCTTCTTTGGCAATGTTACCGATGATGCAATATTCCTACTGGCAGGCATTGAAGTTTTTTAAGCTAACCAGATATGCGCTTAGCGGCGAAGTTATCGCCAAATTACCGATTCAAGAAGAATGGAAAGGAGTTCCGACATCAGGAGCATTGTTTATAGGAAGGCGTGGCCAGATATTTAACTGGGATCCGTTTTATCGTATTGGCGGTGGCGGTAACTACAATTTTGTTGTTATGGCACCTCCTGGGTCAGGCAAGACATTCACCTTGCTAGAAGTAGCTCAAAGTATGGTATCAAAGGACGTTGCAGTATTTGTCCTGGATATCGGTGCTAGCTACAAAAACATTTGCAAAGTGCTGGATGGAGAGATGATACAGTTTAACCATAGTTGTAATATTTCTTTAAATCCATTTGCGTCTTTGGCAGATAGTGGCGCGGTGTTAATGAAGGCACTGCAGTTGATGGAGCAAGGCATTGACGATGAGGAAATACAATTAAAGACTGGATTAAGTCATGAAAGAATAGAGGCACTACGCATTGGAAAAAGTGGAGCAAGTGCCAGAGTAAAGGAAAGTGATGGTATTGAAATTCTAGGGATTAATGGATGGGATGAATCAGGCAATATTAAAACTCATTTTGTTACTAAGGACTCGATTATTTATGCCAAGGCCATGCTATCTACAATGTGCGGGGTTAATGGTGATGTTTGGGGAGAAGCAATAATTGAAAGAGCTATTAATGAGGGAGTAGCAAAATATGGAAGAGAGCTAGATATCACTAAACTTTGTCAAGTATTAGACAATCTAAAAGATAGAAAAGGTGAAGCAGTAGAAGGAGCATCAAGATTTGCTGATTGTCTTTATCCATACACAGAAGATGGTACCCATGGCCGATTTTTTGCCAGTGGTGCAGATGCAAGTTTCAAAAAGGAGCTAACAGTCTTTGAGCTTGAGGAATTAAAAAATGATGAGCCGCTTTTAGCAGTTGTCTTGCAGGTCATACTAATGCAAATAACGATGCAATTTCTGTGTGGAGATAGATCCAAACGTTTCATGCTAATTGTTGATGAAGCTTGGCTTATTCTAGATTTTGCCGCAAATTTTCTAGAGAGATTTGCCAGAACGGTAAGAAAATACGGTGGTAGTCTAGGTGTGTGTACCCAGGATTTGTCTAGTTTTAGCAATGCTTGTGGAAAACGTAAGTCCCAAGCGGCGGTTCTTGAATGCTCAACATGGAAATTGATATTACAGCAGAAAGAAGAGGGAGTAGCATCATTTAATGCTTCTGAGAGTTACAAAAAATTCGCGCCATTAATTGCAAGCGTTAAGAAATGTAGTCAAAACAAATATTCAGAAATTTTGATTAATACCGATGGAACAACAGTTGTTGGTAGGCTTGCGACAGATGCTTATTCAACGGCAATGTTTTCAACTGAAGACACTGACTTTAAATTCTTGGTGGAAAAGGAAAGGGAGGGGCTTAGCAAACATGAGGCGATAATGGCATTGTCGAAGAAATACGGCAAACTGCCTGAACTGAATAGAGAATTGAATTAATATGAGAGCCTTGATTATTTTAATACTAATCAGTTTTATGCAAAATCCGCTTGTGTTGGCTAATGATTTAGGAAAGCTAGGAAGTACATTTAAAATTGAGGAAGAGGCTTTTACGTTAATGATGAAACGCAAATTAGCAGAAATAGATATGGAAGCAGAAAGAGAAAAAATGCAAAAAATAGCTATAGATAAGGTAGAGAACCCAACTCCAGTAATTGGCATAACTGGTGCAGGCGAAAACAGGACATTTTATTTTGATCCAACATATACGTTAGATGAGGATGCAGTGTTGCCGTGCGGTAAAATATTACATAAGGCAGGGACAACGGTAAATCCTTTAGAGCACATGGATCTAAACAGGCGTTTATTTTTTGTCGATAGTAGAGAAGCTAACCAAGTGGAGTGGTTACAAGAGCAGCTAAATAATCCGCTTCCTGAGCAGAAAGAGCCGGTTGAAGATCGAATTATCTTAGTTGTTGGGAGCGTATTTAAGCTCAAGGAGCTACTTGGTCAAAAACACGAGGACAAGGTATATTTTGATCAAAGCGGTGAGCTAACAACGAGATTTGGTATCAAACATAGTCCGGCAATAGCTGTTCAAGAAGAGTTAAAAATACGTATTGATGAGATTAATTTAACAAACTAAATAGGTGGATATTATGCAAAATACAGAATTAAAACAAACTACAAGATTAGAAGATACCCTCTGCTGCATTGCAAACAAAATTATGAACACGCCATATAACTGGAGTTTAGTTCTAATGACAATTGTTATATGGGCTTTTGGTGGGGCTATAATTCCTTATTCGGCCAATAGTAATTTTGATATGGCGATAGCTATTAATGAATATGCCAAGCTAATAGGATTAGCGGCCATAGTATTAGGCGTTCTTAAACAAAGCTCATACTCAAAGCGTATGGTAGGACTTGGGGTCAGTTGTTACTTGCTTTCACTTGCATCTGTTTTAATAGACCTCTTGCATAACCGCAGGGATTGATTAAACTGGTTGCTTTTAAAGCAAGGATATTAGATGAGGTTTGAACAAATAAAGTGTGAAGCCCAAGAAGAGTTTCGCAGATTGACGGGAATCAAGCGCACAAC